>CAZTVP010000313.1:0-3998 GCA_964616995.1 uncultured Comamonadaceae bacterium | reverse complement strand
ATTAAGACCTAAGATGTACATTTGTTCACCCAAAAAGTTGGATGAAATAAAACCAGCATGAGAGCATTAATAGAATCATTTACCACTCAAGTAGAAACAGCACTAGATCAAGGAAAAGTGCTAGGAGATGTACCTTCAAGTAGAAGCGTGGATTCACTTATTATATGTGGAATGGGTGGAAGCGGAATAGGCGGGAGAATAGTCCTAGAGTGGTTATCTGATCAGTTAAGTATTCCGTGTGTAGCTCATAATACATATGGTTTACCAGCCTTTGCAGACGTTAACACGCTTGTAATCATTAGCAGCTATTCTGGAAATACGGAAGAAACCCTAAGTGCCATGGAAGGTGCGTTGGCTAAAGAGTGCATGCTGGGCTGTATCACTTCTGGTGGAAAAGTCATGGACTGGGCCAGAAAATATAAAGTGCCTTACATTCCTATAGAAGGTGGTCACCCACCTCGTTCTCAGTTTGGTCAAAGTGTGGTACAAATTTGTAGGATGTTAGAATCCTATAACCTCATAAGATCTTCTATTTACAGTGAGCTTCATGCTGCTGTAAAACTCCTGAATGATTCAGCCTATTACATACAGTCTAAAGCTAAAGAACTGGCAGAAAGTATAAATGGAACTACTCCTATTATTTACTCAGGTTCTGGCTATGAAGGAGTGGCAGTGAGATGGCGTCAGCAGATAGGAGAAAATGCTAAAATGCTGTGTTTTCATCATCAGTTTCCAGAGATGAACCATAATGACCTAGTAGGTTGGGAAGGTGGAAGTGATTCTTTCTCCGTGGTGCTTTTCAGAAATGAAGATGATGCAGAGCGTGTGAAGCTTAGAATGGATATTTGCCGAGAGATTTTTCAAGAAAAAGGTGCTACCGTAGTGGAGTTAGATTCTAAAGGAAGTAGCAGACTAGAAAGAGGTTTTTACTTAGTGAACTTTGGCGACTGGGTTTCTCTTCACCTAGCAGAAATGAACGGTACAGACCCAGTAGATATTAAAAACATAGACTTACTTAAAGGTAAGCTAGCACAAATCAAGTGAAACAAGTCAAGTTCCAGGATTTAGGTCTCATGGATTACCAGCAGTGCTGGGATTATCAGGAAGAACTATTTCAGAACGCTATCAGTCGGAAGATTGAAAACAGAAAGTTAGAGGACGATTCTCAAGCCACTCTTCCTGAGAATCATCTGCTATTCGTAGAACATCTTCATGTGTTTACTCTGGGAAAAAGTGGAGATGAAAACCATCTTCTCCTGAATGAGCAGCAGCTCATAGATAAAAATGCCGAGTATTATAAAATCAATAGAGGAGGAGACATCACCTATCATGGTCCTGGACAAATAGTAGGTTATCCCATCCTAGACCTAGATCAGTTTTTTACAGATATACATAAATACCTTAGGTTTTTAGAAGAAGCCATAATCCTCACGCTGGATGAATATGGCATTAAAGGAGACAGATTAGAAGGACTAACCGGAGTATGGTTAGACCCAGATTCTCCCACAAAAGCCAGAAAAATAGCAGCCATGGGAGTAAAATGTAGCCGTTGGGTGACGATGCATGGATTTGCTTTCAATGTGAATTCAGACTTGGATTACTTTAATCAAATCATTCCCTGTGGAATAGATGATAAGCAAGTTACTTCTATGGAAAAAGAACTAGGTTATAAAGTAGATTTCCAAGAAGTGAAGCTGAAGTTAAAAGCACATTTAGCCGAGCTTTTCCAGTTTAATTACGTTTAGACAGAAAACACTAAAGTGCCATTCGAGTAATCTTTCTAGGCTTGTGTTTAGAGGCTTTGCCTTTCTCACAAACCAGTTTTACGTTTTTAGCCGCATATTCATCTCCAAGTAGAGCAGCATCTTTCCAGTTAGCGCAGGCTTCTTCCGTATTGTGTAGGTAAAAGTTAGATTCTCCTTTATAGAAAAGTGCTTCCGCTTCTAATTCAGGATAATTAGCTATGATGTAGTCAAATAGCTCAAAGGCCTTGTCATAATCTTTCAAATACATGTGGCTAATGGCTAAATTCAGTTCGGTTTGAGCATGAGACGGGTTAATTTCCAAGACTTTGGAGAAGCATTCTGCTGCCTTTTCATATTTGCCCGTTTCTACATAAATGGCGCCTTTTAAGTACCAAGCCTCAAAATACTCTTGATCTAATTCTAAAGCCATATCTATGGTGGCCAAGGAAGATTTATACTCCATAAGTTCGAAATCTATAGCGGCAAAGTAGTAGTGAATCATAGGATGTTCTCCTACAAAATCTTCGTGTAGGAAGAGATGTCTTTCTGCCGATTCTAAATCTCCTACGCTGACTTCACATATAGCTCGGTTTAAGAAGTAGTCGTCTAAATCTGAAGCTTGCTGCTCGCATTTTTCATAATACATGAGTGCTGATTCAAAATCTTCAAGTTTATGAAAAGCATTGGCTATGATAAAAAGTGCTTCTGGTTCGAGCAGCTCGTCATCTACTAGTACGTTAGTTACTGAGGAGTATTTTCCCTGATAGTATAGGGATAATAATTCAGGTGCATATTGGGCTGAGCTTGCGTATGCGCATACCCATGCCAAGGTGAAAACAAATAATCTAGTCATAGTCTGAGGTCTTTTACGTAAGTTTTAATGAAAAGTTCTGACCAAAGAAAAAGGCACTCACTTGGTGAGCGCCTTTCATCATAACAGTTCTACCATGGTAGTTTACTCCACCTGTAGTTTTTTAGAAATCACTTGATCTTTTTTAGAAGCTCGTAATACATAAACTCCCTTGGCCCAGTCTGAAACATCTACTTTTTCTAGAGTATTATAGTTTTGAGTTTGGTAAACTTTTCTTCCAGTCATGTCCAAAATTTCTAGATTCCATCCTTTAGTGTCTAGCTCTACGTTCAATTCATCTGTAGCTGGAACAGGATAAACAGCTAATTCTACATCATCATATTCAGCTAAACTAAGCGCACAGTCATCACCTATTCCGAACTGAGCAGAAAGTTCGCCAGAGAAAACATCTAAGGTTAACTCTACTTCTACACCATCTGTTTCTACGTTTTCTATGAGCATAGTCAACCCTGCGAGTAGAAGAGGATCTATACCTTCTATAGATAATTCGTAGCATCCTGGAGGTAAGCAGAGATCTGCTCCCACATTGGCAAACAGTGAACTAAAAGGAAGCTGTTCTTCCCAGGTGAAACCAAATTCGTTTTGAACCGCCACGGTTACCAGTTCACTTATTACTTCTAAATCTCCGTAGTCAGCAGAGAATTCTACGTAAACTGGAACACATTCTTCTTCACATAACTCCGCTTCTATGATAATGGAATTTCCAGTCCAGTATCCACAGTTCGGATCCATATACTCAGTATATATTTCATAGGTACCTGATTCTGTGAATTGATGGTTCACAGTAGTGGTTGAGCTGTCAAAAAGAAGCCATTGACCGTCTCCCAATATATCAGGATGACTATCATATCCCAAGTGGACATCAGTAGCATTAGGATCTACAGAAAAAGCAAATAATCCGCATCCGAGATCTTCCACTACTAATATTTCTGAGCATTCTACTTCACAGTCAGTTACTATAAAAGATTCATCAAATGCGAGCCACTGCTCACACTCCTGATTATAATACTCTCCGTTTATTGAATAAGCACCAGGTTCTAAGTTTAAAATATATTCTAAATCAGAGCCATCCGAAGCTAAAAGTATGTACTCTTCATTTTCAGGTTGTAAGAGTGCATTTATATAACTAGCACTATCTTCGAATAGAATAGAAATCAACTCACATTCTAGTTCCATAATTTCTATATCCGCGGTGCAATCGGTTTCACATCCAGGAACCCATACTTCTGTACAGTCAGAAAACCCTTCTTGGCACTCTTCATTATAGTATTCAGCGCAGACGGTGTACCACCCAGCTTCTTCATATTGATGCTCTATTATAGTTCCAGAGCTCACATCGAATGTACCGTCTCCGAAATCAACCCAAGCTTGAACAACTCCGC
>CAZTVP010000312.1:0-4002 GCA_964616995.1 uncultured Comamonadaceae bacterium | reverse complement strand
TTTCCTTTTTACTCTGATATGGATTGTACGCTAATACTGGCAGATTCATCTTTGATCCAAGAAGAATTGGCTAAGCTGCGGGAATCATTCATTGGTCAGGAATTTCCTGACAAATTTTTGTCTAAAGAAGAATTTAAGTTTGAGGAGTTTGAAGGTGGAGTTCAAGTGAAAGGGTTTTATGCCAAAAGAGGTTTACATAACACTGACTTTAATAGAGAGAACCGACTAAGATTTTATTTGGATCAGGCTAATGGTTTAATTTCTGAGATTAAATATGTTTTGAGCACAAACTAGCTTGAAGCTTATTTTATGAAATAATGAACCTATTCTCATCTTAAGTGTACAGCACACTACTATGAGATTAGAAAACATTTTTGCGGAGCTAAAAAACTTCGGTAATTACCTGCTGAAAGATGCCAGACATTTTCAGATTTTTTACCTTTCACTCTTTCTTATTTATGGCATTTACTTTCTGAATTGGGATGTAGATATGCCTCGTTATGCCATGCTACTTGGAGGAAGCGTTGTTTTTCAATCGATTTTCTGTCTGATGTACAATAAACCTTTTAGTTCGATTAAAAGTGCTTTGATTTCGGCTTTAGGCTTGTGCCTTTTGCTGAAGACAAATGAAATTTGGGTCGCAGCCCTTGGAGTCTTCATAGCGGTGAGTAGTAAATTCCTTATTAGACATGAAGGCAAGCATCTTTTTAACCCAGCTAACTTGGCTATCATACTTTGTGTAACGCTGACTGGTGAAGCTTGGGTTTCAGTCGGGCAGTGGGGCACTAACACAGTGCAAGTCTATTTCTTCATAGCAGCTGCCCTTTTGGTGCTTCTGAAAGTAGGTCGCATAGATACGAGTCTTGGTTTCTTGCTCACATTTGCTGGATTGGAGTTTATTCGTTCAGTCGTTTACCTCAACTGGGAACTGGATCACTACGTGCATTACCTCAGTAACGGCACACTGCTGCTGTTTACCTTCTTTATGATAACTGATCCTATAACTACTCCTAATCATCCTAAAGCCAGAATAGTTTGGTCGGTAATTATAGGGGTACTCACCTTCGTTCTTACACGGTGGCTTCATTTATACAGTGCTCCTATTTGGGCTTTAATAATTATAGCGCCATTTACTCCGCTTTTCGATAAACTGTGGAAGGCGCAACGCTTCAGTTGGAATACTTCTTTTAAATCTTCATTTACTCAAATTCATATAGCTAAATCATGAAAAAAATTATTTCATTCGCCATTGCCACGCTACTTCTACTACCAGATGTGTATAGCTTCTGCGGGTTTTACGTGGCTAAAGCAGACACTAAAATTTTTAATAAAACCTCAGAGGTTATCTATGTCCGTAACGGCAATAGAAGCACCATCACCATGTCTAATGATTTCCAAGGTGACGTCAAGGACTTTGCTATGGTAGTTCCAGTGCCCACTATCCTTAAAAAGAAAGACATCAGAGTCATGGACAATGCGCTTTTCAAGAAACTTGACGAATACTCAGGGCCGAGGCTAGTTGAGTATTATGATCACAATCCTTGTCATCAATACTTAGAATTTGAACTAGCAGAAAGTGTGATGATGTTGGATAATATCGTTTGCTGTTCAGTATCTGAGACCTCAAGAATGAAAAAAACCAAGGTCAAAATAGAAGCCAAGTATGAAATAGGTGTTTATGACATTCTAATACTCTCGGCTCAAGAGTCAGAAGGATTAAAAGACTGGCTGATCTATAATGACTATAAAATTCCTGAAGGGGCAGAAGAAGTGTTAGATCCATACATAAAAGATAACATGAAGTTCTTTGTGGCTAAGGTAAACTTGGATAGACAAGGTGCTTTAACAGCAGACAAAGAGCTCAAACCTATCCAAATCACATTTGAGTCTAAGAAGTTCATGCTCCCTATAAGACTTGGAATGGCTAATGCCAATGGTGCTCAAGACATGATGATTTACTTCCTGACTAAAAATGGAAGAGTAGAAACTGCTAACTACAGAACGGCTAAAATCCCTACAGGAAATGAAATTCCTACGTTCGTAAGAAATGAATTCGGAGAGTTTTATAAAAATACGTTTGATAACGCTTACGAACTAGAAGGGGCGGATGCAGTTATGCTAGAATATGCCTGGGATGTAAGTTCTAATACTGCCGTTAAATGTGATCCATGTGTAGGGCCTCCACCGTTGTACGCAGATTTCATTCAAGCAGGAGTAGATTGGTTTAAGAATTTAAAAACTGAACAACCAAGGTGGGACGGTTCTGGTGGAGATTACGGAAGTGCTTTTTTCACTCGTTTACATGTTAGATATGACAGAGAGAATTTCCCACAAGATCTACTATTCGTAGAAACACCTAATAATGAAAACTTCCAAGGTAGATATGTGCTTAATAATCCAGCTCAGGGAGATTTTAGCTGTGATGAAGGTCAAGCTTACTTAAAGGAATTATGGGAAAGAAGAAACAGAGAGCTTTCAGAATTATACAGCATGGCCTCATGGAGTTCAGATCAGCATAATGCATATTTAAACTCAGCTCCACTTTCTGCTGAGATAAATGCCAAGTTCAGACAAACAGAAAGAAAAGGTCAGACACCATTGTTCCCATTTGGGAGCAGTCCTAAAGGGCCTAACGGTTGGTTTGGATTACTGCTCACGGTCCTAGCCTTAGTAACTTTAGGATATATCTCCTTTAAATTAGAGCGGAGGAGAAAGCCTGAATTACAGGTTTAAAACATTTCTAACTGAGAGTCTTCGTTCACCTTAGGCTCTTTTCTAATCCCATAGATGTCTAGCTGGTTATCAGTTACTTCTATGGGTTTTTCTTTTGGTTCTTTGTTCACAGGTTCTTCCTTTACGGGCTCTATTTTCACAGGTTGACCCGGATCATTCGGGTCTATACTCATCTGCAACAGCACACGTTCTTTCTCCTCAGAATTCAACTGCTCTTCTTTTTCCTTGGCTTCTGCTAGGAGTTTTTCCGTATCAGCCACTAACTGATCTACCTCTTCTATAGCCTCTTCAGTTAGGATGATTTCTGGTTGCTTATTCAGCGTTTGGAAGTTTGAAATCCATTGCACAGCTCTATCTAAAGCTTCTTTTTCTGCGGTGCAATAGGTAACTCTACCTATCCTCTTCAGTCGTACTAAGTCTCCAGCTACTAGTATTTTAAGATGCTTCGTAATTCCCTGCCTGGTCATCTTAAATTCTTTAGTAACCGTGGTAATAGACTCTTTCTTCTCACTTTGTACTAGCAATTCAAAAATAGCTCTTCGCGTAGGGTCAGCTATTGCCTTAAGCGTAGCTGTAAGTTTCTTAATATCTCTAGGTTTCATGCGACTTGTGTTACACAACTTAATAGTTGCTAAAGTAAACTGATGACCTATTCATACTAACAAGGTTAGGGTAGAAGTGACTAACAATTTTTTAACAGGGATTAGATTCACAAGGATTTCTTAACTTGAGCATTGATAGACTAACAGACTAACATGAAGGTCTATTTTAAAACATACCACCTAGATGAAACTTATCGACCCTATTTATATAAGCCCAGATATATTTTTAAAAAGACTCTGTTTAGGTACTTTCCTTATGATTTTAGCTTTTCAAGTTTGTGCCACTCATATTTCTGGAGGTGAGTTAAATTACCAGAACTTAGGAGATGACTTATATGAGTTAGAATTAATAATTTATAGAGATTGCGGACCTACCAATAAGCTAGGGACGGATTTTGACGGTGTAGCAGAAGTGGCTGTTTACAGTGGTTCTACATTGGTCAATAATTTGAACTTTTTTCTTTTTGACGCTGAGTTAAGTTTTTTGACTGCAGAAACAGGAAATCCTTGTCTAAATTTCCCCTCAAATCTATGCGTAGAACGTGCTGTTTATAGTCTAACTACTGAGTTACCTCCCGTAGAAAGCGGATACGACTTAGTTTATCAGAGATGTTGCAGAACTCCAGCCATCATTAATTTGTCAGTTATAGAATCACAGGGAATGACC
>CAZTVP010000311.1:0-4005 GCA_964616995.1 uncultured Comamonadaceae bacterium | reverse complement strand
ACTGATTTGTAATCAATTTAATGCCCGTGAATTATTACTTTTGCGCCTGTAAAAATTTAACGAAATGGCATTTGATATAGATATGATTAAAGCGGTTTACAGCCGTTTTCCCGAAAGAATAGAAGCTGCTAGAAAAGCAGTAGGTAAACCACTTACACTTTCAGAAAAGATTCTTTATGCTCACTTATGGGATGGGGCTGCTAAAGAAGCGTATGGAAGAGGAGAATCATATGTAGATTTCGCGCCAGATAGAGTAGCCATGCAGGATGCCACTGCACAAATGGCACTTTTACAGTTTATGCAAGCTGGTAAGAAAAAAGTGGCTGTGCCTTCTACGGTGCACCTTGACCACCTGATTCAGGCTAAAATGGGAGCAGATAAAGACCTTCAAAATGCCATCAACCAATCAAGTGAAGTATTTAATTTCCTGGAATCAGCTTCTAATAAATATGGAATAGGATTCTGGAAGCCAGGAGCAGGAATCATTCACCAAGTAGTGCTTGAGAATTACGCATTCCCAGGAGGAATGATGATAGGAACAGACTCACACACAGTAAATGCCGGTGGATTAGGAATGGTAGCCATAGGAGTAGGAGGGGCAGATGCTGTAGATGTAATGGCAGATATGCCATGGGAGCTTAAATTTCCTAAACTCATAGGTGTGAAGTTAACTGGTAAACTTAGCGGATGGACAGCGCCTAAAGATGTTATCTTAAAAGTAGCAGGAATCCTTACTGTAAAAGGAGGAACTGGAGCCATAGTAGAATACTTCGGTGAAGGAGCTAAGGCACTTTCATGTACAGGTAAAGGAACCATCTGTAACATGGGAGCGGAGATAGGAGCTACTACTTCTACATTCGGGTATGATGAGTCTATGGAGAGATACCTTAGAGCTACAGACAGAGCAGATGTGGCAGATGCAGCTAACGCTATCAAAGAACATCTTACTGGAGATGATGAGGTATATGCTAATCCAGAGCGGTACTTTGACCAAGTAATAGAAATCAATCTTTCTGAACTGAAGCCTCATTTAAACGGGCCATTTACTCCAGATTTGGCTACACCAGTAGGCACCATGACTGAGAAAGCTCAGAAAAACGACTGGCCCATAGACGTAGAGTGGGGACTAATCGGCTCATGCACGAACTCATCTTATGAAGATTTAAGTAGAGCGGCTAGCGTTGCAAAACAGGCAGTGGATAAAGGCCTGGAAACTAAAGCGCAGTTTGGAATAAATCCGGGTTCAGAGCAGGTAAGATTCACAGCTGAAAGAGACGGACTTTTGAATATATTCGAGGATTTAGAAGCCACTATTTTCACCAATGCTTGTGGGCCATGTATAGGTCAGTGGGCTAGATATAGTGACCCTAAAAACGCACCTAAAAACAGCATCGTTCATTCGTTCAATAGAAACTTTGCCAAGCGTGCAGACGGAAACCCGAACACACATGCATTTGTAACCAGTCCTGAAATGGTAGCGGCTATAGCTATCTCTGGGAAGCTAGACTTCAATCCAGAAACGGATACGCTGATTAATAAAAACGGAGAAGAGGTAAAATTAGACGAGCCTTCAGGATTCGAGTTACCTCCTAAAGGATTCGATGTAGAAGACAATGGATACATAGAACCAGCAGCAGATGGTTCAGGAGTTCAAGTAGTAGTAAAAGAAGATTCTGAAAGACTTCAGCTACTTACTCCATTCGACCCATGGGATGGAAAGAACCTCATGGGAGCTAAGCTTCTGATTAAAGCACATGATAAGTGTACTACTGACCATATTTCTATGGCTGGGCCATGGTTAAGGTATAGAGGTCATTTAGATAATATTTCTAATAACTGTCTTATTGGAGCTGTAAATGCTTTCAATATGGAGACGAATAAAGTGAAAAGTCAGCTTACAGGTGAGCATGGTGAAGTGCCAGCTACGCAAAGAGCTTACAAAGCAGAAGGAATTCCTACTGTAGTAGTGGGAGACCACAATTACGGTGAAGGTTCTTCTAGAGAGCACGCAGCTATGGAGCCAAGGCATTTAGGAGTAAGAGCAGTTATCGTTAAGTCATTTGCTAGAATTCACGAGACAAATCTTAAGAAGCAAGGGATGCTAGGACTGACCTTTGCTAATGAAGCTGATTATGATTTAGTTCAAGAAGACGATACCTTCAACTTTATAGATTTAGAAGACTTCGCGCCAGACAAGCAGTTAACGCTAGAGCTTATGCATAAAGATGGGTCTAAAGATGTAATCAAGTTGAATCATACGTATAACGCTCAGCAGATAGAATGGTATAAAGAAGGTTCAGCGCTGAACTTAATTAGAAAAAACGAAGGCCTTTAAGCCAATTTGATAAGATTCATTCCAGATAAAATTAAAAAGGTCTTCTATTTTTGGAAGACCTTTTTTTGTAGGTATTATGTCAGAGATAAACCTCAGAGGAAATAGATTCATTTTAGGAGCAGACAAAGAAATGTACTGGCCCGAAAAGAAAACGCTCATTATTTCAGACGTTCACCTGGGTAAGACCAAGCATTTCACTAATAACGGTATACAAGTTCCATCTCTGGTGAATACAAATAACTATTGGAGGCTTAGCGTACTCTTTGATAAATACAAGGCAGACAGAGTAATTTTCCTAGGAGACTTATTTCACAGTGTATATAATGAAGAATGGGATAAATTCAAAGACTACCTAGCCAACTATCCTCAGATAGAATGGATTCTCGTAGAAGGAAACCATGATATTTTACATCCTCAGCACTATAAAGATGCCGGATTAGACGTGGTAGAATTACTGGCAGAAAATGGTTTGTGTTTCACGCATGAACCAGTAGATTTTAAAGAAGGATATAACATCTGTGGTCATTTACATCCAGCAGTGAGAATGAGAGGTAAAGCTGCGCAAAGTCTTCGGCTTCCATGTTTTTATTTCTCAGAGAAAAGAGGAATCCTGCCTGCCTTTGGCGAATTCACTGGCGCATTAACTATCAAGCCAGAAAAAGAAGACCAGGTTTTTGTAATAGCAGAAAAAAAGGTGATTCAGGTCAATTGATGTCTGTTTTGCTCAGCAAAACACCATTATTATAGATGTATTCTATAGATTTATTACCTTCCTTATCATAGTCATACATTATTCCACTTTCTAAACCGTACTGATAATATTCCTGAGATTTCATGTTTCCATTTTCCCAGTAGTACGTCCAGAAACCGTGCTCTACACCGTCATTATAATGACCTTCATAGTCTAACTGACCATTCTCGTAATAGACTTGTTCTTTGAGGATTTCTTGACTTCCAGGGTCTAAGAAATAGACCACCATGGGATTCCCATTAGGCCAAGAACGCGCTACGTATTCATCTTGTGAATAACCGTCCAATGACATAAAGCTCATCATTAATATGAAAGATATATAACCTATGGTCTTCAAAATATATACAGTGCTTAATACGTCTATTTTATACTAGGGTTACCAAATATAATTCCATAATTGGAAAAAGAACTTAATTCTTTTAGAAACGTATAATCATGAGCCTAAATTGAAAAGCTTAACCTACATACTCAGTACTTTTCTACTATGTGTCTGTATCACAAGTGTATATGCACAACAGTTTTCTGATTTTTCTAAGGAAGAAATCCAGTCTGATGTAGCTTTTCTTTACTCACAGCTTAAGTATATTCACCCAAATGCCAAAAATCTAGATGCTTTTCAGGTAGGGAGAATCACGAATGATTTACATGGAGAGCACTTTTCTGAAAGTGATGCATTTTTCATTTTTAATGGTATGCTTAAGCTCTTGAATGATGGTCACTCAGCTGTAAAATTTAGTCCAGAGCGTACGAGAGAAATCATACGATTCGGGTCGTTTTTTCCTTATGAGCTCCAGTTCTTTGATTCCACAGCAGTGGTGAAAGGAACCATTGGAAGCACGTTTGATGAATTCGAAAGAAGGGAGATATTTAAAATCAATAATATTCCTATAAAAACCATCCTTGAGGATTTAGACGTAGT
>CAZTVP010000310.1:0-4009 GCA_964616995.1 uncultured Comamonadaceae bacterium | reverse complement strand
TGCTATTGATTGGTTAAAAAGCAGAAGAGTGAAAAGATGAAAGCCCCTTTTTCTCAAAAGAGAAAGGGGCTTTTCTTTAGTCTTATTTGTCAATCTACTTAGCTAACAGAATCTTTTGCACAGCTATTACTTTCTGATTTTCAATGACTCTTCCCGTGTAAAGTCCTTCCGAAAGATGTTCAGGTAAATTCACTTGAGTGCTGCTAGCTCCTAAGTTTGCAGTGAAAACTATTCTTCCACTTAAATCAGATAACTCGAATAAACCTTGTTCTACATCAGTCTCTATCAGCAGAAATCCACTTGTTGGATTCGGGTAAATTTGCACCGCAGACTGGACTAATTCAGTAACAGAATTTTCTTCATCCAAGGTTACGAAGGCATTATTAGTAATGATAGGTGGATTAAAGTCAAAGAAGATGGCTGCATCATTTTCTATTACTGTTCCTAAAGAGAGGTCATCCAGCACATCTATTTTAAAGTTGATATAACCTTGGCTGCCTTCTAAATCCGCTACGCTATCTGGTAAGAATATATTCTGAAACGCGAAGCTTACTTTGTCTCCCTGAGTCATTACATCTGATAACTCATGAGAAGTACTCAATACTTCTATGGACTGAATATCCAGTGTATTTGGGTCTATTTCATCCTCTATCACCACGTTTACAGCAGGAGCTGTACCCGTGTTTTGGAATCTGATTTTATAGATTAGTTCATCCGTTTCAGGGTCTATTCTATTATTAGTTCCTTCTCCAGAAGGAATGGCTTGTTTATCATTAGGGTCATATGCTCCTATAACCGTACGAACCGCAGTAGATGAATTATTACCTAAGTCTATATCATCCGGAATTTCACCAAGAGTAGCGGTGAAAGTGACTTCTTCTCCCAATAGTTCTACATCTGCAGGAGTATTGAACTCAAAATCGATAGTGATTCCACTATTGAGTGGGAATATAGTGCCTAATTCCCACGTGACTAATCCGTTTTCTACATCTACAGAACTTGGTGCAGGAGTACTACTCGAGTAATTTATAAGAGTAGAATATTCCAGAGTAACTGAAGCATCTATAGCCGTGGTACCATAGTTATAAACGAAAATATGAGCGTCTCCATCAAAACCAGGAACAGGATTAGCCCCCCATACTTGAACACCCAGATTGTTATTCAGGGTCTGTGGCTCTAGATAAAAGTCCACATCTTCATACACCTCATTCGGGACAAATTCTAGCTCTACGGGAACATCAGGGCAGTTTACATCATACCCAGATTCTTGCGTAACAAGCCAAATGTCTTCTAAAAAACGTCTAGTGTAAGTACCTTCACCAGATTCAGTGTAATAGGCATCTCCATTCAGTCCTGATACATTAGCATCTATAGAGAAATCCTCTGAATCAGCGGTGCAATTTCCGTTTAAATCATAATAGGTGGTTCCAGTGACATAAGAATAGCATGGGTCAGAAATTGGCACCCAAAAAGATCTTCCTCCTGAGCATCCATCAGCATCTGTAACACTCACATAGTAGTATCCAAAATCGCTGATTTCTATATCTTCAGAGGTTTCATCTGTACTCCAAGAATATGAATATGGCTCTGATCCATTCTGAGCGGTAACATCTATGAATCCAGTTGTGCTCCCTTCACAATTAGGAGGACTGCTGATACCTGTAACTTGTAAATCTGAAGATTGGGGAACAACTCGCGTAAACTCATGTGTACAATCATCTGCATCTGTAATCAAAACAGTATAACTTCCGTATTCTAACCCAGAGATGCTAGCAGAAGTAGCTCCAGTATTCCATTCATAGGAGTATGGAGATGTTCCACCTGAAACATTTAAATCTATAGCCCCATCATCATTAGGACAGACAGCTGGACTTACTGAAGCCCAAGCTTGCATAGCAGTTTGAGAAAACACATATTCCCAAAAAGTAGCTGTACATCCATCTGCATCTTCTGCGTTATACCAAACTGAAGTTTGGCTAGGCACGGTGATAACATCTTGTCCATACACCTCTACCATTTCACCATTTGACCAGTAAGACCAATGGTTATTATATGGGCCCGTGGTAGGTGTAACTAGCTCTGCACTAACCTCAAACATTCCGCACTCTAGCTCTACCGCATTTAATTCGTATCCTAGGTTTGTTACTCCCCAAATTTCTATAGCACTACTGTCCTGAGCTTCTATAGCATAGCTACTCCTACATCCTAATTCATCTACTACATATGTAGGGTTAGAACCTATGGGTAAAGCTGAAGTTAAGTAGTTAGAAGTTTCCGTGCTACCATCTAACTCGTCATTTATATAAATGTCAAAACCTGCTGTTCCACTGAATATTTCCATTTCCACTTGGGCAGTTCCTCCTGGACAAGTAGCTGGTTCTAAATCCCAGGTATTGTATGTCCACTGGACTTGAGCATTTATATATGTCCATGCAATATGCGTATTTCCATCTGCATCTAATACCTGAACTTCATAATAGCCATCCTTAAGATTAGTAGGGTTTAATCCAGAATAGTATTCATCTAGGTCTTGGTTATGCCATGAGACAGTGACTGGTTCAGGAATACCCTCCAATACCACCTCAGCCGAACCATCGGCATCACACATGTCTTGGAGAATATTTATACTCACACTTTGAGCACAGGATAATTGAGAGTTAAATAAAAAAGCAAGCAAAAGGGCAAAAAGAGTCAGTTTTGTTTTCATTACGAGTATTGTTTTTAAGGTACACGTAAATAAAGTTACCTACGGGTGGGTAGGAGACTCATTTTTTTAGAAAGAAGTTGTCAGATAAGGAATTATACTTCTGGACAAAATCAGGTGTTCCCCAACCTACTCAAATACTTTTATTCTACGATAATTCTGCTAGAAGTTAATATTTCATCAGATTCCAACTTAAGTATATAAACACCAGAATTTAAAAAGCTTATATCTATGACAGATTCAACTTCATGAAAATACTCTTTGACTATCTGTCCTTGAATATTAAGTATTCTTAGGACATTATTATTTGAATTAGAGAAAACTGAGAGAGTCTTTTTGCTCACATCATGATGAAAAACAAATTCATCTGACTCTGTATCTTCAATACTAAGCGGTTCACAAGCCTGTACTAATTCATATAGTGTTTCTTCATTCCAGTTAGTGCTTACTCTTTCTAATTCTCTATTCGGACAAATCTTATAGACAACGGGATAAAAGGTCACATTGTAATCATCAAAGACTCCTCTATCAGGCCACTCCACATTAAACTGAGGATATGGTGTGCCTTCTAACCAATTCCCTTGAGTAGTCCAAGGATCTCCTATTCCAGTCCATCCATTTACACCATTATATTCATCATGCTCTAAAGCTAAAACCATCACTTCATCCGTTCCTTCAGGCCCGTACTCTAGGTACATGTTTTTTAATCTCTCTGTTTGATGATATGCCCAACATCCAGGGCAATGGGTAGCAAACACTTCTAAGAAAACCGTTTTGTTCTCATCGAGATAACTGTATAAATTATGTGTCTCCCCGTACCAATCAGTAAGCGTAAAATCTGGTGCTATAGTTCCATCTTCTAGCTGACAGAAGCTACTTAAAGAAAGAATGCATAAGACTATTAATGAGAAGTATTTTATCATCTTCTTCTTTTTAATGATTAACGTAAACAATATAGTAAATGTACAGTATTCACAAGGGTAACCCTACTGGTGCTTTTCCTGTACTGAAGATTCAATTCCTGCCAAAGATGAAACCAAAGGCTTGCCTTGAAACGCTTGAATAAGAGTAAAGACTGCTAAAACAGCATAGAGAAAAGAAACCAGAAAAATTGCTTTGGTATTCTTGAAAACGTAAAATGCCAGAATTGGTAGAATTTGCAACGCGTGCATTCCAATAAAATGAGCAACCCTTAAGTCACCAACGGTTTTACTCCAACCTACGATAAATAGATTAGAATTATCATTTACCAGGCCTACAGAATGGCTCATTCTAGAACCCATGGCGGCTCCTTCAAAAGCGAAG
>CAZTVP010000309.1:0-4056 GCA_964616995.1 uncultured Comamonadaceae bacterium | reverse complement strand
GGGTTGAATTATTTTAAGGCGTTTAATCGAGTTTTACAGCATTTAGGGAATGAGTTAGAGACAGTATATTTAGTTCATGTGAATGTTCTTTACCGAGCAGGCTTACTTGCTATGAATCTGAAAAAAAGGTTCGGGCTGAATTATATTATTACCGAACACTGGACAGGCTATCATAACGGAACTTCTGTAAGTGCGGTGCAAAGGTACTTTACCCGTAGGATAGCCAAGCGTGCTTCCATGATAACTCCAGTCTCTGAGCATCTAGCTGAAGCTATGCGTGCATTTGGCTGTAAAAATGAATACACCGTAATTCCCAATGTGGTGAACACAGAGCTATTCTCACCAATAAAAGAAAGAAAGTCCAAGTTCACTTTTTTACATGTGAGTTCACTTGTAGATGAGCACAAAAATGTTTCAGGGATTATTCGGGCTTTTCATGAAATTCAAAAGGAATTAGATGCTAACCTCATGATTGTGGGAGATGGCGATTTTGCGTCTTATCATGGCTTGATTTCAAAGCTTCAGATTCCAGAAGAAAGAATCCACATTTCAGGCGAGAAATCACTGGCTGAAATAGCGCAACTTATGGCTGAAAGTCACTGTTTGATTCTGTTTTCTAATTACGAGAATCAGCCTTGTGTTATTCCAGAAAGTTATTCTGCAGGAACTCCTGTAATAGCTTCAGACGTAGGTGGAATCAAAGAACATTTATCCACTGAGCAAGGAATACTCATTTCTAAACAGAATGAGCAGGAACTAGCCAGTGCTATGAAAACAGTTTACAAGAATTACAATCATTATAGTCCTTCAGAACTAAACGAATACGCTAGTAAACATTTTTCAAGAATGGCAATAGCTGAAGCTTACAGCAAAGTATATGAGCAAGTGACATGAATGGCTTTCATGGACATATCAGCATCTCAGACCTTCGGTTAGAAATTAAGCATAGTGGTGAACGGCTGTTTGAACTTGTTGAAGCTAAATCGGTGGATACCACCATTTGGGCGGATGGATTTATATACAACTTACCTCAGCAAAAGAACAAATATGGAAGCACTGAAGAAAATTCTATAACTGCCAGTTGGAATTCTTCTCCAGCTGACTTTCCGGCTGAGCTAAAAGGAGAATTTAGCACGGTAGTTCAGCACCAAGAGTTTATTGAAGTAGCCACGAACCAAACGAGCTCTAGAAGAGTATTTTGGGCAGAATTCAACGGAACAGTTTACTTCCATTATAACCTAAAGCTACTACAGAAAGAGTTAGAGAGCCAAGGACACCGACTCACTTCTGACCCCGTTTCTTTAAGAAGTTTATGCTCCATAGGCGGAGTATTTGGGAACAGAACCATTTTTAAAGAAGTAAAGATTCTCAGGGCGGGAGAAAAACTTGTGGTGACTACCGATGGAGTGAGATTAAAACGCTACTTCCTGCCGAACACCTCTCCTACTTCATTGAACAAAAAGGACTTTCTAGCAGAGCTTCATGAACGTTTTTTACAAGTCACCGAAGAACAATACCAGCATCCAGGATTTGAGAATTTCCAGTTGCTCAGTGGAGGACTTGACAGTAGGCAAAACCTAAGCTTAGCTTATTCCTTAGGGATTCAGCATACGGCTGTATTATGCTTTAGCCAAACCGGATACAGAGACCACTGGATTAGTGAACAAATGGCCAAAGCGTATGATACTCCACATGAATTCATTCCTTTAGAGAATGGAGATTACCTTAAAGCCATAGATGAGAATACATTAGCAGTAGATGGGTTGAATTTTTACGCTAGTTCTGCTCATTTTCATCAGGCATTGCACCGCTCTAAGACTGCTCAACCGCTGATTCACACTGGACAAATCGGAAGAACTATTTTCACTGAACACCCTTTCGGGTTATGGCAAAATTTAAGTGAGTATTCCGCACTTCTTTGCACCGCTAAATATGCAGATTTCATTCAAACGGAAGTAAAAAAAGAGATGGAACTGTATGAAGATATGGACGTGTTTTACCTGAATAACAGGCTTTACAGAGTGATTAGTTCAGGAAGCTTCGTGGCGCAGACTCGGGGGCATTTGCTTTCGATTTTTGGAGATGTAGATGTGCAAAATTTGGCCTACTCAGCACCAGCGGAATGGAAGAAAAAAGGAATTCTGCAGTGGGAATATTTATGGGAGTATCACATGCCTATCATGCAGTTTGCGCAAGAGGAATACGGCAGAAAGGTGCGTTCACACAGTGAAATGTTCCTAGGCAGAGTTCAGAATAAGCTGCGCAATATTTATTATAAAAAGCTCAATCCCTCGCCTTCTCTGCTGAGTATGAATCCAGTGAAATATTGGTATGATATGAATACCTCTCTTCAGGAGTACTGGAGCTTATATTACTCGGAAAACATAGACCGAATCAGTTATGAAGAACTGAGAACTATGGTTTCTGAGCTCTATTTAAACGGTACTATTTTAGAGAAAACGTTAGCGCTCACCGTGCTTTCCGTGTATAAAAACTACTTTGAGTAAGTGAATCTAAGAGACTTTATATCAGGCTTTTTAGAGCGAAAGGGATTCCAAGTGCTGAATGCTATGGTACTGGCTAAAATCATAGGGTTTCTGGTGAGTATAGTTATGATTTGGCTCCTCTCTAAGGAAGACTACGGTGACTTCACTTATGCATTTACAGCAGTGAGTTTTTTGGTTCCATTTCTTGGATTCGGGGCTTACCAGAGCTTTGTGTACTACGGAGCTAGAACTGAATCACTTGAAAAGAAAAACCAACTCTTTAATTACGCCTTTAAACAAGGTATGAAGTGGTCTGCTATTTTGAGTGTATTGCTCATTTTGAGCGCATCTCTCATTACCATTAACAGACCTAATTCTTATGGCCTTCTCATCATTTTAAGCCTTCATATTCTGACGTTTAGCTTAGTAGAGTTCATCAGAAACTACACTCGCCTTATCGAAAGAAATGACCTCTACGCTCTGAGCGAAAATTGGTATAATATCCTGCTTCTAGCTCTGGCATCTTTAGGAGCCTATCTCTTTCAATCGGCTGGATATGCTTGGGCGCTGGTGGTGAGTCCGCTGGTAATTGGATTGATATATTTGAAGAAATCGGGAGTTCAATTGAATACTCCTAAATCTCCTAACTTCTTTGTTCCTAAAGGTTTTTGGAAGTATGGAATCTTTGTGAGTTTGGGCGCTGTGGCCGCCAAGATGCTTTACATAGTGGACATTCTCACCATAGGAAACTTCCTAAATGAATCTCACATGGCAGCAGCTTCAGCGGTGCAAAACACTTCTTCAACGACTCTCCCGACTTTTATCTCTGAACAAACCGCCATTTATAGAGTCTGTAGCCTAATACCGATAGCTTCGTTCGTGATTCCAGTAGCGTTGTTAACCACTGACTTCGTTAAAGTGTCTGAGAACTCAAGAAATAAAGCATTCCTTAAAAATTACACAGTGAATATGTTCAAGCTTCTCTTTCCTATCGGACTGTTAGGCGCTGGTGTTCTGCACTTTGGGAGAGATTACATCCTCATGATTTTCGGAGAGGAGTATGCTGGAAATGGGGAATTACTCTCAGTTTTTGCGCTAGCGGTCATAGGAGCTTTTACTCTGCGCGTGCCTTTTGGGAACTTGCTCTCGGCTGTAGGAAAAGCCAATTGGAATGCTTATATCGCTTTTGGAGTGTTGGTTGTAAATGTCTTTCTGAACTATTACTTAGTATCTAGTTACGGAATTCTAGGAGCTGCTTGGGCTACTACTATTTTGATTTGGGTTTCGGGTGTGGTAAATTATTTGGTTTACTTGGTTTATTTAAAAAATATTTAAGTTCGGGGTTTGGAGTTCAAGGTTTGACGTGTGTATGTTCGACTTCTCTCAGCTCTGCTTTATGAATTTGGTTTAAAATGTACGGCCTGAAGTCAAGAGCTTTCATCTAGAATTCTGATAGTAACCAGAGAGGAATTTGAGGTTTTATTATTTCCTAAGTAATTAACTGGATTTCCGTTTCTTCATAATTACCAAAAATTACTTTTGTCAAAGCTTCATTAATAGATTGTCCTGC
>CAZTVP010000308.1:1890-4059 GCA_964616995.1 uncultured Comamonadaceae bacterium | reverse complement strand
TAGATGAATGTGATGCATGTGATGGTGATTTTAATTCTAATGGAACTATTGAAATAGGTGATCTAACTTCTTTACTTGGAAGTTTCGGTTTCAGCTGTGCTGATCTTTACGAAAATCCGCAGCTAGACTGTAAAGAAGACTTAAATGATGATGGTTTTATCTCCATAAACGATATAGCTTTTTTTCTAGGCTACTTTGGGTCTAGTTGTGATTAATTCTCTAAGTGCTGGGACAATTACCAAGTGATATATTCACGCTAATGTTCTCATTTTGAAATAATTTCATTTTAGAGATAATTGATTGGAAGGTATATCTACATTGCACCTCATAAATACATACCATGAGTGATTATCCATATGTACCGGGAAAAGGAATAGTAAAAGAGTCATCTAAAAAAGAAAGAGTAGAGTTTTTAGAGAAGGCAGGATTCGAGCTGAATCATATTTCTAAATCTGAAATTCCTGCGGAAACGCTGGTGAACAATATTGAGTCTCATATAGGAAGTGTAGAGATTCCTGTAGGGCTGGCTGGACCGCTGCTTTTCGACTCAGGTTCCGAAATTCCTGATTACAGATACGCTCCACTGGCTACATTAGAAGGAGCTTTGTTAGCGAGTGTGAACAGAGGAGCTAAAGCCATTAGCCGGAGTGGTGGAATCACTTCTAAAGTACTTCATCAGAGAATGGTAAGATGTCCTCTTTTCCTTTTTAATTCTATCTCTGAAAGTGTCACTTTCAGTGAATGGCTCACAGAAAACTTCTTGATCATTAAAGAGCAAGCGGATTCTCATTCTAATTACGGTAAGCTTATTAAGATTGAGCCACAAGTTTCAAGCAGAAATGTACATGCGCGGTTTTTCTATGAAACTGGAGATGCTGCAGGGCAAAACAGGACCACCAGTAGCACACACACAACTATCATGTGGATTTATGAATACTACACCAAAGTAGCGGGCTTACCTATGGAGAAAGTGTTCATAGAGGGAAATGGATCTTCTGATAAAAAGATTTCTCATTATAACATTAGCAATGGCAGAGGAACCCATGTAATAGCTGAGTGTGACCTATTAGAAGAGGTAATTAATAAACAGCTCCACACTTCTTCAGATGAACTAGTAGCTCGATTCAATACTTCCACCACTATCAGTCAGTTAAACGGAATGATTGGACATAATATGAATGTAACCAATGTGATAGCAGCCATTTTTGCTGCCACAGGACAAGACTTGGCTTGTATTCACGAATCAGGAACTGGAATACTTACCGTGGAAAAGACTGAAAAAGGCCTTTACCTCTGTCTTCATCTTCCAAACTTAGTAGTAGGCACAGTAGGAGGAGGAACTCACCTCCAGGCACAACAGGAAGCACTAGCATTAATGGGATGTAAAGGAAAAGGAACTTCTGGAAGATTCGCTGAGATGATAGCAGCCTTTGCCCTGGCTTTAGAAATTTCTACATCAGCTGCTATAGTAGCGGGGCATTTCACCAGAGCCCACGAAAAGCTAGGAAGAAATAGACCAGTGTCTTAAGTTTTAGATGTAAGACCTCAGATTCAAAACTGTTTCATTCAGGCATAACAAGTTCGTAAATCGTATATCCTAAACCAGTCCTTTTCGCCCAATCTTGGCGGTGATAAAATCTTTACTTAAGTCTAATCCTCGAGCCGGAGAATATTCTCTTCCGTAGAAAATGATTTGAAGATGGAGCTTGTTCCATAATTCTTTAGGAAATAACCGCTTGGCATCTTTTTCAGTTTGGGCTACGCTTTTACCCGTGGTAAATTTCCAGCGGTACATTAGTCGGTGAATATGCGTGTCCACCGGAAAAGCAGGCACCCCGAATGCTTGTGACATAACTACACTTGCTGTTTTATGTCCCACGGCAGGTAATTCTTCCAGCGCTTCGAATGACTGAGGAACCTCACCATTATACTTGTCTATGAGTATGTGACTCAAGCCGTAGATTCCTTTACTCTTCATTGGTGAAAGTCCACATGGTCTTATGATGGCTTTGATTTCTTCTTGAGTCATCTTCACCATATCATACGGATTATCCGCTTGTTTGAATAGGAGTGGAGTAATCTGATTTACACGTTCATCTGTACATTGCGCACTAAGAAGCACTGCTATTAATAGAGTGTAAGGGTCTTTATGGTCTAGTGGAACAGGAA
>CAZTVP010000308.1:0-1880 GCA_964616995.1 uncultured Comamonadaceae bacterium | reverse complement strand
AGGGTAAAGTCTTTCGAGTTCATCTATTACGTATTGTACACGTTCTTTTTTATTCATGCTATTCGGTTAGGTCAAAAGTGACAAATGGCTGTCCTTCATAAGCTCCATGCGTTTCTACCTCTTTTCCTCTTATGAGTGTCACCTCATTTATTTGGCCTTCAAATAACTCAAACATGATGTTATTTTCTATGGTGATTTTATCCCATTCAGAAATTTCAGTGTACTCCATGTACACTTTAGTCACATCATTATCCACTTCTTTTCCGATGTAGCTCACTACAGCATTTTCCCAGCCTATTCCTTCTACATCCACTCTAGAAGTGAGGTAATTAAAAATAAGCTCATCAGCTTCTTGAATTTCTCGGTCATCTCCTAACCGAATAGGATTGTCCTCAGAACCGCCTATAGCATTTTCTAAATCATCTGAAAAGAGCCGAAAAACCACTTCCAATGACTTGGCTTTTTCATTCTTTTCTATGGTCATTTTAGAAAAATAATACTTGTGCATATCTGAGGTGCCATAGCTGCCCGCACCCAGTCCTATGAAGCTGAAAATTACCAGAAGAGTGAGATTTTTCATTCGTGAAAAGTTTACCTTTGCCATAGACCTGATTTACATGGACAAAGTTAATATTACTAAGGCTAAAGAACTCATAAATAATGCCACAAACATAGTGGTTACCGCTCACAAAAATCCAGATGGAGATGCAGTGGGAAGCACACTAGCGCTGTATCATTATTTGAAGAAAACACACGCTAACACACGAGTGATTTTACCTAATGGATTTCCCAGTTTCTTTGACTGGATGCCAGATGCTGAAAACATTTTCATCTATGAAAAATCAGAAGCAGATTGTGTTACGGCTATTCAAGAGGCAGATTTAATATTCGCGCTGGATTATAACACATGGCACCGAACTGGAGATGTGGCTCCTCACTTAGCTGCTTCATCCGCTCACACTATTCTCATAGACCACCATCAGCAGCCAGATGAGTTTACAGTAAATTTTAGTGATGTAAAGGCGTGTTCTACAGGTCAGATGATATTTCAGTTTTGCACCGCACTAGAAGCGGATGACAGCTGGATAACAGATGAAATTAGCCAGTGCATCTACACAGGAATAGTCACGGATAGTGGTTCATTTAGATTTCCATCAGTAACCGCAGAAACGCATCAGATTATAGCCAAGCTAAAAGAAAAGGGCTTAGATCATGCTTACATTCATCAGCAGATTTATGATACTAATCTGCTAGATAAACTCAGATTACTTGGACACGCACTGAGCAATAAGTTAGAGATGATTTCTGGAGCCAATGCGGCTTTAATTTCTCTTTCTAAAGATGAGCTAAACGAGTACAATTATAAGTCTGGAGATACTGAAGGACTGGTGAATTACGCGCTTTCACTGGCTGGTGTTAACATGGCCATCTTAGTGAAAGAAGGGAATAATATGGTAAAGCTTTCGTTCAGAAGTAAGGGCGAGTTTGATGTAAATCAGTTTGCTAGAACGTATTTTGACGGTGGAGGTCATGTTAATGCTGCGGGAGCCGCCAGTTTCATTCCATTTTCAGAAACGGTAGAAAAAGTCAAAGAAAAAGTAGCGCTGCACAGTCAAGAATTAGTCTATTGATAAAATGCTGAGGTTAGTTGTATTCATATTGGTGGTGTTTTGCACCGCGTGTTCAGAAAATCTGGAAGACAAGTATGCGGATAAAAAACCGCAGGAAGTCAATCCCAAGGAGTGGCTAATTCAGGAGCAGCGTAAACTGGTAAAAGAGGATTCACTCACTATTGAGAATTTTATCAAGCAGAGAGCATTCGATATGACGCAGACGGGAACTGGCCTGCGTTATGAAATTACTCGAGAAACAGAGCTTCA
>CAZTVP010000307.1:0-4070 GCA_964616995.1 uncultured Comamonadaceae bacterium | reverse complement strand
TAGATTTTCACTTCAATGTTTTCATGAGAGCTAAATTTTAGAATATCCTCCGCTTCTGCTTCTACCATAATATCATCTACTATGATTCTCACTTTTACACCTCTATCCGCAGCTCTTACCAGATAATCACACGCTATGAGTCCTACATTATCTAGACTAAAAATGAAGTACTGAATGTCTATGGTTTTTTCTGCATATTCTGTGAGCCAAGCTCGAGCTACCATACTTCCGCTTCCATCTTCCAGCACGTGAACTCCTGTTTTATCTACCATTTTATTTTTAAATGGAAGTAGCTCTTTACTCAGTGAGATAGAATTATCTCTAGAAATAGAACTGCAGAAATCAGAATCCATCTTTTGGTAGGTGATAGAATCATCTTTGCGCAGCCATAGATAGATCATGGGAAGACTAATGAGTGTTACTATTAAGAAGACTTTGTTCTTTTTGTTCATAAGCTAAGAGTTGTTTTTCACTTGGAACTAAAGCCCCCATGTTGTAGGTCCGTTCCATTCTTTAAATTTCCACTTTGAGTTCAAAACATCTATCAATAGTTCATCTCCCCAGACACCCCAAGGAAAAATTGATTTATGCTTACTTTTTAGTCTTTTGACATAGCTTCTTTTCAAGGTAGAAAGCTCTGTGATTACCCAGCCTGAAAACTTTCCATTAACCCAATATTCATTTTTCATGTAGCTAGGTCTACTAAACTTTTGAACTGGGAAGTTTGATATTAGGCTAATATTTCCACGCTTTTGAGCACCTTTTACGGGGAAGAAAACTAAAAAACTATTTTCTGATTCAACAGGAACTTTAGAAATGTCAACAGGTAAATGATCTACATAATTCTCAAACACTCTAATCAACTGACCATACTTATTATGCTCATAAACATATTGAATTAGAACGAGTCCATGAATTGTTTCAACTGAAAAAACATCACCAATCTTAGCTCTTTTCATCGTTTTGAGATTAAACTGCAACATACTTTTAACCAGAGACCTAAACTATAAATCGAACCTTCGGTATGCAAATTGCGTAACCAAAGTTAAACCAAACACTTTACTGCTATGAATTATGTAATAAGTATGACGAAAAGAGTGAAAGTAATGGCGGCTATATTTCAGTTGGCTTCACTCATCAGCTGGACTAATTATGACTTTACCACGGTAGAAGAGTCCAAGCCTAAAGAAATAGACCATTTACCAGTTTATGGAGACTGTGAAGATGGAGAAGAGGTAGATAGACAGAAGTGTTCTAGCTGGAAATTAAAGAGGTATTTCAGTGATAACATGATCTATCCTGCTAAAGCTAAAGAAGAGGTGATAGAAGGCAAGGTTATCATAGAAATGACCATAAACGCTGAAGGTGAAATGGAAAATGTACACGTTCAGAAAACTGCTCATAAGATATTAAATGAAGAAGCTTTAAGGCTGTGCAATAGTTTAGGTACTTGGAAACCAGCGCTTCGAAAAAAGAAGCCAGTTCCTGCTAGAATATTTGTTCCAGTGAATTTCAATAAGCGTTCAGAGGCATTCTTAAAGGAATAAAAAAGAAAATGAATAGATCAGGAAGGAGCCAATCGGCTCCTTTTTTTATGAAATGGATTCTTCCGTTTCATTTACGCTCATCTCATAAGTCTTAGGTTTAAATCTTCTAATTATCAGACGAGTTCCACGGTCATAATTCAAGTAACTCCAGACCCAATTGGCAAATACTACCATTCTGTTTCTATAATCTACAAGTAACATGAGGTGAACAAACATCCAAGTAAACCAGCCAAATATTCCACCGAAACTGAACTTGGGCAAGTCCACCACGGCTTTATTTCTTCCTATAGTAGCCATAGTTCCCTTATCGAAATAAACGAATGGTTTCATCTCACGTCCTTTAGCTTTACGATTGAAATTCTTAGCTAACTGTTTTCCCTGCTGTTCAGCCACAGATGCTAACATGGCATTTCCATTTGGATATGCTTCAGATTCGATTTGAGCTATGTCACCTATGGCGTAAACAGCTTCTGTTCTTTTTACAGCATTGAATTCATCTACTACTATCCGTTCAGAACGTGTTCTTTTAAAGTTAGGTGAGATAGGAGATTCACCTTTAATTCCAGCTGCCCAAATAACCGTTTTAGCAGGTAGATTTTTCTTGTCCGTAATCACCGTATTTCCATCAAAGTCCTTCACCATAGTGCTTGTCCAAACATGAATATCTCGACTTTTCAAGTAGGCTTCACTCTTTTCAGAGGCGTAGGAGCTCATGGCAGAGAGAACTCTATCTGCAGCTTCTACTATGTGAATTTGCATTCTTCTGATGTCCAAGTCTGGATAATCCGCAGGAAGGATATGTGAACGTAGCTCAGAAAGAGCCCCAGCCAATTCTATACCAGTAGGCCCGGCACCCACAATCACAAAGTTCATGAGCCGTTCTCTTTCTTCCAGATTACTGGTGTTTAAAGCTTCCTCAAAATTCTGGATGATAAGACTACGTAGATTTAAAGACTCCACTATGGTTTTCATAGGCATGGCCAGTCTTTCTACATTCTTCATCCCGAAGAAGTTCGTGTTAGCTCCAGTGGCTACTACAAGGTAATCATAACTTAATTCGCCAAGCGAAGTGTGCACTTTCTTAGCCTCTGAGTCTATGCGCTCAGTAGAGGTCATTCTAAAATAGAAGTTCTTTTTCCCTTTAAAAATCTTTCGAATAGGATAAACGATAGAATCGGCTTCAAGTCCACTTGTGGCTACCTGATACATCAGCGGCTGAAAAGTGTGGTAATTGTTCTTGTCTAGTAAAACAGTTTGATATTTAGAACCATCGATTTTTTTACAAAACTTAAGTCCTGCAAAACCGCAACCAATAACCACTATCCGTGGGAGGTCTATGTCGGGAATGTTCATGAGAAATGAGTGTCTTTATTCCGACAGAAAGGTACTGTTTTTTACACTGATTTCCTCCAAACAGGAGCTGTAATTAATGACAAAACCACATACCATAAAATGCTCAGTGGAAGAGCTGACCAACCCAACCACAGAGCTAAAGGAATCAAGCTTAACACGTATAAAATTTGAATTATATTTCCCTTGATTCCTGCTTTTAAACTCTTGAAATTAAACATAGGTAAACTAGTCACCATGAGCAGTGACAGAATGAGAGGGTACGCCATAACCATCCATTCTTGTTCAATAATTCGAATGAAGAAAAGTTCACCTTTGGCTACTAAAAAAGGAATGCAAATAATTCCTAGAGCTGCTGCCGAACTAGGTAATCCTGAAAAACCAATTTTCCCACTGTCTTTCACATTGAATTTAGCTAATCTCAGGCTCGCTAGTATTGGAATCAGCGTTGCAACGCCTAATTTCAAATAAAACAAACCACCAGTATCCAGTCCATCTTTCAAGATATGATGGTAATAAAGAAACCCAGGAACCACCCCGAAGGAAACCATATCTGCCAGAGAATCTAGTTCCTTCCCAAATAAACTGGGAACCCTGAGCATTCTAGCAGAAAATCCAACTACAAAGTCAAAAGCAATTCCTATAAGTACGAGGTAGAAACTAATGATAGGCTCATTGATAAGAATAGCCACGAATCCACACAGAAGATTCATGGAGGTTAAAAAAGAAGGAACGATTTTTCTTTTTTTCATCTTGGCAAATGTAAGCCCTCAAAAGAAAATGTGTAAACGCAAAAAAGGGGCTCCTCAGCCCCTTTTTTAAATCTTCTTCACATACCTTAACCACGTAAGTTTAGAAGTTTATTTGTTTTCACTATTCTGTTACGGGATGCTTACCTTTACGGTTACAAAAAAACCGAATAAAATATGAGATTTTTTCTCTTATTGGCTGTAACTCTTATCAGCTCTGCGTTTCAAGCGCAAGATTTTTTTACCATTATGAACTATAATGTCTTGAATTATCCTCAGGGAAGCATGCCATCTAGGCAAGATACGCTTAAGGTGATTATGGATTTCGTAGAGCCAGATATCATACTTCTTCAGGAATTGAAGTCGGAAGCAGGTTTAATTAGCATAGCTGAAGAATCTTGTGCAGGTTTAGATGGAAATTACC
>CAZTVP010000306.1:344-4080 GCA_964616995.1 uncultured Comamonadaceae bacterium | reverse complement strand
GGAGGGCAGGGAAACCCCCCTGATATGGCAGATGAATTAGTAGTAGAGGTTTTGGTTCCTAACAGTAATCCACCTCTTTGGCAGGAGGTGTGGTCTGTTCAAGGAACTGGAATAAATACCAGTGACTTTGAGAGAGTTTTTATTCATGTAAATGACGCACTATGGCTCACTAGTGGCTTTCAGTTTAGGTTCAGAAGTTTTGGAACACTCAGTGGAAATGTTGACCACTGGCACTTGGACTATGTTTGGTTAGATGAAGATATTGTAGATGATGAATTTGAAATAACGGATGTATCTGCTACGGGTAATCCTTCTACCTTGATAAACTCTTATCATAGCATCCCATGGGAGCATTTTCAGTCCATAGGAGGTCAGCCTAGTATTGCTACTCAAAATGTTCAATTCAGAAATCTAGATGAAGATAGAAATATCAATTTTGGTTCATCCTTTTTCTTTGAAGACATAGAACTTGCCAATTTTGACCAAGGAGTAAATACTGCCCTTAACGGCTTTTCCACGTTTACTCAGCAGTTTAGCATAAACGATGGCAGTCCAAATAGTTTTTCATACCCAACAGATGTAGCGGATACCTGCGCCACATTCACGGTAAAGTACTACTGTAATACCTCACCAGACATTCATGCAGATAATGACACTTTGAGTTTTGAGCAGCACTTCGGAAACTACTATGCCTATGATGATGGCTCGGCAGAAGGTGCCTATGCTCTAAATGAGCAGGGAAGCGCTACTGCTATGAGATTTATAAATTATTCAGAAGATACTCTAGTTGGGCTGCTCATTCACTTTGCTCCCTTAACTCTAGATAATTCTAATGAGACATTCATTCTTAGGGCTTGGAATGAAGGAGATAACAATCAACCAGGAGAGGAGATTCAGGAGAATTTTGTTCTTCATTCTCCTGCATATTATTCTGATGGATATGATGTATTCGAGTTTTACCCATTCGATAGTCCTATATCTGTTCCCGCAGGTCCTTTTCATGTCGGATTTGTTCAAACCACCAATGCAGAATTGAATGTGGGTTACGATAAAAGTAATAATGCTAACGGAGCTAACTTAAATATCAAGCTGGGTCCCTTTGGATTTTGGTCTTCGAGCACGATACCTGGGGCACTGATGATTCGTCCAGTATTCCAGACGGATAAAGAGTTAATGTGGGATTTCGTAAATGTAGAAGAAGAAGAAGAATGGAATGAGCCTCTTCTTATGTATCCTAATCCAGCAGGGGAAGTATTAAACTCACTTGATTTTAAGCGGTGCAATAGTATTTCAATTCTCAATTCAACTGGTGCCATCATCAAAGAAGAGGAACTGTCAGGAGAATCTATTTATGTGGGTGATTTAAGCACAGGATTCTATTATGTTCAGTTGTTCAGAGATGGTCAACTGGTACAGTCTGGCAAATTCATGAAACATTAACTCTATGGAATCTACTGATAGAACCATAGAAGATGGAGATGAGTTATTTGAACATTACAAGTATGTAGCAGACCCAGGTCAGCAGCCACTAAGAGTGGATAAATTCCTCTGTGACCGTTTACCCAATACCTCTAGAAACCGGATACAGCTTAGTGCAAAGGCTGGTTTCGTAAAGGTGAATGATAAATCAGTAAAACCTAATCATAGAATTAGGGCTAATGATGTGATTACGCTGGAACTCCCTTTCCCTGTTAGAGATAAGGAAATCATTCCAGAGAATATTCCACTCGAGATTCTTTATGAAGATGATGAAGTGTTGGTTTTGAATAAAGAAGCCGGCATGGTAGTTCATCCTGGTTATGGAAACTACACAGGAACCATGGTGCATGGACTCATGTATCATTTTAATCAACTTCCTGAAGGTTCTAATCCAGGGAGACCTGGACTAGTTCATAGGTTAGATAAGCTTACCACGGGTGTTATGGTTATAGCCAAGAGTGATGATTCTCTGGCACACCTAGCCAAACAGTTCTATGACCGTACTACAGAAAGACGCTACTGGGCTTTAGTGTGGGGAGATTTAAAAGAAGATGGAACCATCACGGGTAACCTAGCCAGAAGCTTAAAGAACCGTAAAGTCATGCAAGTCTATGAAGACCCTAATATAGGGAAGCATGCGGTCACACATTATAAGGTTATAAAAAGGCTAGGTTATGTTACGTTGGTAGAGTGCAAACTAGAAACAGGAAGAACCCATCAGATTAGAATCCATATGAAGCACATAGGTCATCCCCTATTCAATGATCTCGAGTATGGAGGAGACAAGATTCTAAAAGGAACCGTTTTTACCAAGTACAAGCAGTTTGTTATGAATGCTTTTTCATTAATACCTGGTCAAGCCCTTCATGCTAGAAGCTTAGGCTTCGAACATCCTAAAACAGGTGAGTGGAAGTCCTTTGAAACAGAACTTCCAGACGGTTTTATTCAACTCATAGAGAAGTGGGAAAAGTATGCCAAGCATACGAGTTAAGCCACTCGTAGTTTATTCAATTTAGATTTACTGAATTTCTCTTCAGCGTAAGCCAGAGTCACCTTGAATTCCTTTACTTCATCGTTAGAAGGAATATCAAACATGGCATCAGTCATTATAGCTTCGCAAATAGAACGTAAACCTCTGGCACCTAACTTATATTCAAGAGCCTTTCTTACTATAAAGTCCAGCACTTCTTTATCAAAGCTCAGTTTGACTTCATCCATTTCAAACAGTTTTATGTACTGTTTAATCAGGCTGTTCTTAGGTTCAGTGAGTATTCTTCTTAGGACTTCTTCATTTAGAGGGTCTAAGTGAGAAAGAACTGGGAATCTGCCTATCAACTCTGGAATTAATCCGAACGTCTTTAAGTCAAGCGGACTCACATAACTTAGAAGATTCGTTTCATCCGTAATATTCTCTGTTCCATCCGTAGAATAACCTATAGGATTGGTTTTAATTCTTCTCTTGATGTGCTGTTGAATTCCATCAAAAGCTCCTCCACAGATGAACAAAATGTTCTTAGTTTCTACAGAGATAAGTTTTTGTTCAGGGTGTTTTCTTCCTCCTTGTGGTGGAACATTTACTGTAGAACCTTCTAGTAATTTTAAGAGTGCTTGTTGAACCCCTTCACCACTTACATCACGAGTAATAGAAGCGTTGTCACTCTTACGTGCTATCTTATCTATTTCATCTATGAATACGATTCCTCTTTGCGCAGCTTGAACATCAAAATCTGCCGCTTGAAGTAGTCTGGATAAAACGCTCTCTACATCTTCTCCCACGTAACCAGCTTCAGTTAAAATAGTAGCATCCGCTATACAAAAGGGAACATTTAGCATCTTGGCTATAGTCTTAGCTAGTAATGTTTTACCAGTTCCAGTTTCTCCTACTAAGACTATGTTAGACTTCTCTATTTCTATCTCATCTTCCTCTGAACTAGGCTGTAATAAACGTTTGTAATGGTTATAAACCGCCACCGATAGAACACGCTTAGCATCATCCTGTCCTATTACATATTCATCCAGAAAATTCTTGATTTCTATAGGCTTCTGTAGAGTGAGATTAGCTTTAACCTGAGAATTAGTTTTCTCAGCTAGTTCTTCTACCACTATACTGTTAGCTTGACTTATACAGCTATCACAGATATGACCGGTAATACCAGCTATTAGGATATTCACTTCGCTTTTTTTCCTTCCACAGAAAGAACAGCTAATCTCTCTTTCGCTCATGTGATAATTTTAAGTAAATCAGAACTGCCACAGG
>CAZTVP010000306.1:0-334 GCA_964616995.1 uncultured Comamonadaceae bacterium | reverse complement strand
GGGGGCAATTATTATGTAAAGATAGGGCTATTCACCGAATAGCCCTATCACTTAAAACCCTCTTATAGGGTTTCTATTATTTTTTCTTCTTTTCTAGTACTTCATCTATCATTCCGTACTCCTTGGCTTCTTGTGCAGTCATCCAGTAATCTCTATCACTGTCTTCCCATACCTTATCATAAGGTTGACCTGAATGTTCAGAGATAATATCATAAAGCTCTTTCTTCAGTTTCTGAATCTCTCTAGCAGTAATTTCTATGTCTGAAGCTTGACCTCTAGCTCCACCTAAAGGCTGGTGAATCATAACTCTAGCATGCTTTAGGGCAGTTCTTTT
>CAZTVP010000305.1:0-4086 GCA_964616995.1 uncultured Comamonadaceae bacterium | reverse complement strand
CGCTGAACCACTCACTTCTTTAGAAATAGAGTTTGGTATAAATGGTCAGATGCAGACACACTCTTGGAGCGGAAATCTGGAATTTATGGAAAGTGAAGTAGTAACACTAACTTATAACCAGATCGCTGAATTCTACACAGGAGCAGATAATGAGGTGATGACTTTTGAAGTTAATCTAATTTCTCCCAATGGAGAATCAGATGAGAATCCATCTAATAATTACAGCAAGTCTAGTTTTGTTAGGCCTCCTACCTATGGTTATGATGAGGACGAAGATGACAATAGAATTATAGTAGAAACCAGAACGAATAATGTGCCTTCTGAAACACAAGTCACTTTAAAAACTATTTATGGAGCTACTCACTGGACTAGTAATTATACTCAGCCTAATACTATTTATAGAGATACATTAACTCTAAACGCAGGGTGTTGGTTACTGCACATAGAAGACTCTGGAGACGATGGACTTAGCTTCTTCGCTAATAATGATGGAAGTGGATATGTTCGTTTAAAAGAAGTGGGAGGATGGTATTATGAAACGTTCGAAGAGGATTTCGGAAAAGAAATCAAGCATTACTTCAATTTCGAAACTGATATATTCTCAGAAGTAGAAGAATTTGAAATAGAGCCCTCTATTTCTGTTTATCCTAACCCTTTTTCAGATTCTTTCTATTTAAGAACAAAGTACCTGAGTGGTGACATGAACATAAATATTCATGACTCCTCTGGAAAGCTAGTGAGTGAGATCAATGCCAGAATAAAAGATGACGCAGATAGAATAGAAATAAATCTAGAAGAGTATTCTACAGGAATCTATAATGTAACAGCAAGTACGTCAAAAGGGAATTACAGTACTAGAATTATGAAAAAATAAATTTAACCCCATCTTTTTAACAGGTGTTGAATAAAATTTCAATGTTTTTTATGAATGACCCCTAAATTTTTAGGGGTCATTCTTATTTTTGCATAAAATTTTTAGAAAACCCGTTAAAATGCCAACTTTTAGAATCACAGCACTAGAAGATGTGTTTCACAGAAAACCATTAGAGGTAAATCCACCATCTGGTAAAGTATCAGATTACTACGGTGAGAATGTTTTTAATCAAGCTACTATGAGAGAGTACCTTACAGACGAGGCTTATGAGTCTGTAATGGATGCCATAGTTCATGGAACTAGAATAGACAGAAAAATAGCAGACCAAGTAGGTTCGTCTATGAAAGACTGGGCTATATCGAGAGGAGCTACTCACTACACGCACTGGTTCCAGCCGTTGACTGGTTCTACAGCTGAAAAGCATGATTCATTCTTTACTCCAGCTAAAGAAGGAAGAGCCATAGAGAAATTTGACGGTTCTATGCTAGTTCAGCAGGAGCCAGATGCTAGCTCATTCCCTAACGGTGGAATCAGAAACACTTTCGAGGCACGAGGTTACACGCTCTGGGATCCTTCATCTCCAGCATTTGTTATCGGAACTACACTTTGCATTCCTACTATTTTCATTTCATATACTGGGTTTGCGCTAGATTATAAAATGCCTCTTTTGAAGGCGCTTAAAGCGGTAGATGACGCAGCTACTTCGGTTTGCCAGTACTTTGATAAAAATGTAACTAAGGTAAATGCTACGCTGGGTTGGGAACAAGAATATTTCTTGATTGATAAGGCATTATATAACGCTAGACCAGATATTGCCTTAACAGGTAGAGCATTATTTGGTTACGCGAGCGCAAAGGGTCAGCAATTAGACGACCACTATTTCGGTTCTATTCCTGAAAGAGCCATGTCTTTCATGAAAGATTATGAAATCGAATGTCATAAATTAGGAATTCCAGTAACTACCAGACATAATGAGGTAGCTCCTAACCAGTTCGAGCTAGCTCCTATGTTTGAAGAAGCTAACCTAGCTAACGACCATAACCTACTTCTTATGGATGTCATGGAAAAAGTAGCTAGAAAGCATGACTTCAGAATTCTCTTCCATGAAAAGCCATTCGCGGGGTTAAATGGAAGTGGAAAACATAATAACTGGGCATTAAGTACTAACACTGGAGTAAACCTCTTGAAACCTGGTAAAAATCCTAAATCTAACATACAGTTCCTTACCTTTTTTGTAAACACCATTAAGGCTATATATGACAATGCAGATATTATGCGTGCGAGTATAGCTACTGCAGGAAATGACCACAGATTAGGAGCTAATGAAGCTCCACCAGCTATAGTTTCTGTATTCATAGGTTCTCAGTTGACCAAGTTATTAAACGACCTAGAGAAAAATATCAAAGCTGGAAAAATGACTCCAGAAGATAAGACCGAGCTGAAACTAGAAATAGGCAAAATCCCTCAGATTCTTCTTGATAACACAGACAGAAACAGAACTTCTCCATTCGCGTTTACGGGAAATAAGTTTGAGTTCAGAGCAGTAGGTTCATCCGCTAACTGTGCTAACGCCATGATAGTTCTAAATACAGTTATGGCTAAGCAGTTAAATGCATTTAAAACTGCTGTGGATAAGAGAATAACCAAAGGAGATAAGAAAGATGAAGCTATATTAAAAGAGCTACAGAAACTTATTAAGGAGTCCAAGAATATCAGATTCGAAGGAAACGGATACGGAGATGAATGGGTAAAAGACGCCAAGAAAAGAGGGCTTTCTAATTTGAAAGACACTCCAGCGGCTCTTGGAGTATGGAAAGATAAAGCGGTGCAAAAAATGTTTGCAGACCTAAACGTACTTAGCAATGAAGAAGTAGATGCACGTTATGAAGTTCAATTAGAAAACTACATAATGAAACTTCAGATTGAGGCAAAAGTGTGTGGAGATATGGCTCAAAACCATGTAATTCCGGCAGCAGTGGCTTATCAGAATAAACTGATTGAAAACGTATCTGGGCTTAAGAATGTGCTAAGTGCTGCCTCTTTCAAAAAATCTTCAGGGACACAGCTTAAACTGATAGAAGAAATAGGAGAGCACTTGACGGCTTTAAAAGTAGCTATAGATGATTTAAGAGAGACCAGAAGAAAAGCGGAAGCCATGAAAAGTCTTGAAAAAGAGGCCGCAGCATACGCTAAAAACGTGAAACCTCTTATGGAAAAAGTAAGAGAGCATGCAGATAGATTAGAGATGGTAATCGATGATGAAATCTGGCCAATGCCTAAGCTTAGAGAAATTCTTTTTACCAGATAAAACAAGAAACTTCAGAAATATTAAAAGCCTCCTGTATCTTTCAGGGGGCTTTTTCATTATTACCATATACGATATGTTCAAGCGAGAGTAAATCCAAAATAGGCGATGGATTTAGAAATGAACCTAAAAGTTTTTAGTTGAATACAGATTAAATGTTAGAACATCGTAATGAGAGTTAAAATCACAAACAATCAGCTATTTATATACCTAGAGCATAGCCCGAGCTATGGTCTTGGGAGATAAATTCTTAGCTGATTGGCAGTGAGTTGAACTCGTAATAGATTTTCTAATGCTTAATCTGTGTTAAAGTCTCGTGATTTTATTTATTTTCGCCCTTAGTCTAATATAAACTGCATGCGGATGAAACCAACGCGAATACTAATTTTATTAATTACTCTACTTTCAGTGAACCTGCTGAATGCTCAAATCGATTACCTAGAAAAAGCCAATTTAGAATATGCTAATGGCGGGTATGATGATGCAGCTGTGAAGTTCAAACAAGCATACAAAAAGGCCAAAGACATAGAAACCAAGGCTGAAATACTTTACAAAACGGCAGAATGCTACAAGTTCGTTCATAAATACACTGAAGCTGATTCTTACTTCAGAAAGGCCATAACTGCCAAGTATGGAAAGCAAGACCCAATAGTGTATTACTCCTATGGAGAATCATTATTAGAGCAAGCTAAATATGACGATGCCATAGTAGAGTTCAATAAATACAAAGATAACGGTGGTGATGCTGGAAAAGCAGATAGAGCCATAGGTGAAGCAGAAGCAGCAGCACTTAATATAGAAGAATCAGAATCTAGATATGAGGTAGAGTTAATGGCGGCTTTATGTTCCCCATATTACGATTATGCTCCTATGATTAGTTCTAAAAAAGGAGATGAGCTCATCATAT
>CAZTVP010000304.1:0-4089 GCA_964616995.1 uncultured Comamonadaceae bacterium | reverse complement strand
TCTAGTACGAGAGGTCCGGGATGGACAGACCTCTGGTGTATCTGTTGTGGCGCCAGCTGCATTGCAGAGTAGCTACGTCTGGAAGGGATAAGCGCTGAAAGCATCTAAGCACGAAACCCTCCTCAAGATGAGATTTCATTAAGAGACGTTATAGACTATGACGTTGATAGGCTGTAGGTGTAAAGGCAGTAATGTCAAAGCCGAGCAGTACTAATTTCTCAAAAACTTTTCAAACTCAATCTCTATCAATATATCTATGATATTCTGGTGATTATAGCGGTGAGGTACACCTCTTCCCATTCCGAACAGAGAAGTTAAGCTCACCAGCGCAGATGGTACTAGGTTTTCCTGGGAGAGTATGTCGTTGCCAATTTTAGAACCCCGACTTAGGTCGGGGTTTTTTTTTACATCTTTGCTAGACATGAAAAAAGTATTCGCGATAGTAGGTAGGCCTAATGTAGGTAAGTCTACACTGTTTAATAGACTCACAGAAAGTAGAGATGCTATCGTAGATGAAGTTAGCGGGGTTACGAGGGATAGAAAATACGGAGATGTTGAATGGACGGGAAAGATCTTCTCAATAATAGATACTGGAGGTTTTATTCAAGATGGTCAGGATACTTTTGAGGATAGAATTTTAGAGCAAATTGAATTGGCTCTAGATGAATGTGATGCAATTATGTTTCTGGTGGATGCACAGGTAGGTATTACTGATTTGGATTTACAGATGGCAGAATTGCTTCGTAGATTAAACAAAGACGTAATCTTGGTTTCTAATAAAATTGACACATCTGATAAAGAGTATTTAAGTTCTGAATTTTATTCACTTGGTTTTAAAGGTGAGTTATTTTCAATAAGTGCAAATAATGGATACGGAACAGGTGAGCTATTGGATAAGTTAGCGAGTTATTGCGAGGCAGAAGATGAAATAGAAGAAAGCGATGTTCCTAGAATTGCAATAGTAGGCAAGCCTAATGTTGGTAAAAGTTCATTTATAAATGCTCTCACTGGAAAAGACAGGTTCATAGTTAGTGATGTTTCAGGTACTACAAGAGATTCAGCTGATTTAGATTACAATCAGTTTGGGTATAATCTGAAATTGGTTGACACTGCTGGTTTAAGAAGAGCGAAAGCGATAAATGATGACCTAGAGTTCTATAGTACACTTAGAACTAGACGTGCGATAGAAGCAAGCGATGTTTGTGTTTTATTGATTGATGGGACTGAGGAACTGTCTAAACAGGATCTAAATATTTTCTTTGAAATAATTAAGGCAAAGAAAGGTGTGGTTATAGGAGTGAACAAATGGGATGCTGTTTCAGATAAAGATAATCATAGTTATACAAAGCTTAAGAGGAGAATTATAGATCAGATAGCTCCGTTTACAGATGTTCATTTAGAATTTATTTCAGCTCATTCTAAACAGAGAATTCATAAACTGCTGGATTATGCATTGGAAGTGTTTGAAAACAGAAATCGTAAGATTCCTACTTCGAAAGTAAACGATGTGCTTCTAGAATACATTGAGGATTATCCGCCTCCAGCTTTAAAAGGTAAATTCATTAGGATAAAGTTCGTTCGTCAGCTGCCAACACATAGCCCAGCTTTTGCCTTTTACTGCAATTTGCCGCAGTATGTTAAGGATCCTTATAAACGTTATCTTGAAAATAAGATTCGAGAGTCTTTCAATTTCACAGGAGTACCGATTAGTTTGTTCTTCAGGAAGAAGTAACTCTGCTAAATATATGTGAAGCAATTTGTTGGGTGCTAGCCGCTTTACCCATGGTATAGAAATGTAAAGCGGGTGCACCATTAGAAATAAGGTCTTCTGCTTGATTGACAGACCACTCTATTCCAATTTTTCTGACTTCTTCTTTTGTGGTGGCTCTTTCTATGGCATTACTTAGCTTCTCTGGAAGATTTACATGAAAAAAGTGTGGAATAACACTTATTTGGCTTTTAGCGGTAATTGGTTTAATTCCTGGGATAATTGGCACAGTTATTCCCGCTGCTCGGCAGGTATCAACAAATCTGTGAAAACTATCGTTCTCATAGAATAGTTGAGTAATGATATATTTTGCGCCAAGATCAATTTTTTTCTTTAAATATTTCAAATCAAATTGAAGGTTAGGACTTTCGAAGTGCTTTTCAGGATAACCGGCTACTCCAATACAAAAATCGGAAGGAGCAGAATTGGATAAATCTGGGTCTAAGTATTTCCCTTGATTCAAATCAACAATTTGCTCTATCAATTCACTTGCATATGAATGGCCGTTCGGATCTGCTTTAAATCTACCTTCTGATTTTATGGGGTCTCCTCTTAGTGCCATAAGGTTTTTTACTCCTAGAAAGTTCAAATCAATGAGAGCATTTTCAGTTTCCTCTTTAGAAAAACCTCCACAGATGATATGAGGAACTGGTTCTATATTGAACTTGTTCTTAATGGCAGCACAAATGCCAACAGTCCCTGGCCTTTTTCTTACCGTGTGTTTTTCGAGTAATCCATTAGCAACTTCTCTATAGACGTATTCTTCTCTGTGATACGTAACATTAATGAAAGCTGGATCATAAGGTAAAAGTGATTCTATCGTATCAAAAAGACTATCTATTCTTTCTCCCTTTTTAGGAGGTAGAATTTCCATGGAAAAAAGTGGCTGATTTGATGTTTTTATTTTGTCTATTACTTTCATGTTAAGTTAGGTTTTAGCCATTTTTCAGCTGTTTCGATGGAGATATTTCTTCTTTGGGCATAATCTTCAAGCTGGTCTTGTTTTATTTTACCAAGTCCGAAGTATTTAGCTTGTGGATTGGCAAAATAGTATCCACTAACGGAGGCTGCTGGAAACATAGCCAAATTTTCAGTTAGTGAAATTCCAGTGTTCTTTTCTACTTCTAAGATTTTCCAAATAGTGTTTTTTTCGAGGTGATCTGGACATGCGGGATAACCAGGTGCTGGTCTGATTCCTTGATAGTTCTCTTTTATTAATTCATCATTACTAAGCGTTTCTTCGGAAGCATATCCCCAGTGGATTTTTCTGATGTCTTCATGGAGCTTTTCTGCAAAAGCTTCTGCCAACCTATCAGCTATGGCTTGAATCATGATTTTAGTGAAATCATCTTCATTTGAGATTTCATTGATGTATTCATCTGTGCCAAATCCTGCTGAGACTGCAAACATTCCCACATAGTCCTGAACTCCAGCTTGTTTGGAAGCTACAAAATCTGCTAATGCAAAATTCGGCTGACCTGCAGCCTTTTTCTGCTGCTGTCTTAAACTTATAAGTTTAAATTCTTTTGAATCATTTTGAGCAATAATATCATCACCAACTGATTTAGCTGGGAAAATTCCGAAGACTCCTCTTGCCTTGAGCTTTTCTTCTTTAATTATTTTCCTTAATGTTTCCTGAGCATCATTGAACAATTTCGTAGCTTCAATTCCTACAACCTTGTCATTCAGGATTTCTGGATACTTACCGAATAGCTGCCAGGTTCTGAAGAAAGGACTCCAATCAATGTATGGAACGAGTTCTTCAACACTTTGATTTTCTATTACTTGAACCCCTAGTTTGTTTGGAGTTACTGGTTGATACTTGCTAAAGTCAAGATTAAACTTGTTATCTCGAGCTTTTTCTATTGAGATATAAGTCTTCTGAGTTTTTGACTTTAGGTAATTGGTCTTGACTTTTTCGTATTCTGTTTTTCTATCGTAAGCATATTGCACCGCATAGGTTTTACTCAAGCTTTTACTAACTACATCTACAGCTTTGGAAGCATCTTTAACGTGGATGGTAGAACCAGAGTAATTGTCACAGATTTTAACCGCGGTGTGAACTCTAGAGGTAGTGGCTCCACCGATGAGAAGAGGTATGTCTAATTTACTACGCTCCATATCCTTAGCTACAGTTACCATTTCCTCAAGAGAAGGAGTAATGAGTCCAGAAAGACCGATAACATCGGCCTTTTCATCAATGGCGGTTTGGATGATTTTATGACTATCCACCATTACTCCAAGGTCTATGATTTCATAATTATTACAAGCTAGAATTACTCCGACTATGTTCTTACCAATGTCATGAACATCACCCTTTA
>CAZTVP010000303.1:0-4094 GCA_964616995.1 uncultured Comamonadaceae bacterium | reverse complement strand
GCTGCTGCTTGGAGGATTGATTTTCGCGGGGATTTGGGTAAATATAGATGAGATTTTTCAGATTCTACCTGAGAAGTTTAGAGGTGGAAAATGGGTAGTGTTATTCATAGGACTGGCCAAGCTTATACAAATGTCTGGAAGTGTGAGTGGCGCCATGGTGGTCTATAGTAAATATTACCGTTTTAATATACGCTTGAATTTCCTTTTACTGATACTGACGATGATTCTAAATATTTTAATGATTCCTACTTTCGGTATTAACGGAGCGGCATTGGCTACCATGATTACCATGCTAGTGTTTACCCTAGCCAAGTTGTTTTATGTCAATCGGAAGTTTGCTTTAACACCGTTATCACGAGGGTTTTGGTTAATTTCTTTGGCATTAGTGTTTTGCACCGCGGCTTTTTACTATGTGAATCTACCAGTACATTTTTTACTCAGCATTATTCTAAAGAGTGCGGTTTTCCTAGTGGTGTTCTACGCTTTACTATATGTGACTAAAGTGCTACCAGCGCCTAAAGTTCTTCTTGAAATGTCTCTGACAGAAATCATGGCTGCAATGGCTAGGGAGTAAGGATTGGTTATTTCTTACATTTGCTAGGCTCTGAAAAATTGAGCTTTAACTGTAAAACCAAATGGAGAATAATCCTGAACCACGTGTGGGAGTCTTAGGAGGAGGAAGCTGGGCCACGGCTTTGGTTAAACTCCTGTGTAATAATCTTTCGACCGTAAACTGGTGGATGAGAAATGAAGAGAGCATTCAGCACATTCAGCAGTATGGCCATAATCCGCGTTACATCAGTGCCATGCAGTTTGAAGTAAATAAATTACAGCTTACTTCAGATATGCAGAAAGTGGTAGATGATTCTGATATTCTATTTGTAGCTATTCCCGCGGCTTTCCTTGATTCTACTTTTCAGAAGTATAAGCTCACGGGCATGGAGAACAAGGTGATTTTTTCAGCCATCAAAGGAATGGTTGTAGAGTACCACAGTATTCCTGCTAGGTATTTTCATAAAGAATTTCGAACTCCTTATGAGCAGATAGGAATAGTCTGTGGCCCTTGTCACGCGGAGGAAGTAGCCAAAGAAAAGCTGAGCTACCTAACTCTAGCCTGTCCTAATCAAGACCATGCTCAGCAAGCGGCAGACCTGCTGGAGTGCAGGTATTTAAAGACATTTACAAGTGATGATGTCTTCGGCACTGAGATTTCAGCGGTGTTAAAAAACATCTATGCGGTAGCAGCGGGAATTTGTCATGGTTTAGGATATGGAGATAATTTCTTAGCTGTGCTCATCAGTGCTGCCATTCGAGAAACTTCAGATTTTGTAGATGCAGTACATGAAATTCACAGAGATGTTAAGTCCTCTGCATACTTAGGAGATTTACTTGTAACAGCTTACTCTCCGCACTCCAGAAACCGATATTTTGGAACTATGGTGGGCAAAGGGTATTCTGTAAAGGGAGCACAATTAGAAATGAACATGGTGGCTGAAGGGTATTACGCTTCTCAAAGTATATATGAGATGAATAAAAAGTTCAATGTAGATATGCCCATAGCTGATGCTGTTTACCGCATTCTTTACGATGGTATCACACCAGTAGTAGAAATGAGAATATTGGCAGAAAAATTGAGTTAATTCTTTAGAAGTTAGAGACCGAGTCTTAGTGTATCATTATCTTTACCTCTGTAGCGCAACCGCTCTTAGGATTTACGCGTCTTAACTTGTACTAGATAAACAACTTGAAATTCTGTATCTCACATATCTTTTGGATTGTATTGAGTGTGTTATTATGCTCTTCTTTATCAGCCCAAATCCAATTTACAGAAAACCTAGGCCAGTGGGATGACCGCGCAGAGTTCAGAACTGAAATGAATGGAGCATTCGTTTACCTTGGTTCTGATAGATTTACTTATAATCTTTATGAACCGGCTATTCTGGACTACATGCATAGTGTGGGCAAGGAGCTACCTCCACGAACAGATTTTTGGTGGCATGCTTATGAGGTGAAGTTTGAAAATTGCAACGCGGTAAATCCTGAAGGAAAAAAAGCCAATTCCTATCATTACAATTATTTCCTAGGAAATGACCAGAACAGATGGGCAGAAGGCGTAAAATCCTATGAAAAAGTTTTATATGAAGGTCTATATGATGGAGTAGATTTACTGATGTATCAGGGTGGAAACTCACTTAAGTATGACTTTATAGTTCAACCCGGAGCAGACCCTAAATCCATTCAGTTAAAGATAAACGGAGCAGATGATGTAAGTCTAGAAGATGGTGAACTTCACATTTCTACTAAGGTGAATCAAGTCATAGAATCTGCACCATTTACTTACCAGTTTATAGATGGAAAAATCGTAAATGTAAAGAGTGAGTACAAGCTTAAGGGAAATGTAGTAACCTTTAAACTAGGAGATTACAATCCTGATTACAAGCTAATTATAGATCCGGAGTTGCTCCTAGCTTCCACTACAGGTTCTCCTACCAGTAACTTTGGATTCACGGCTACATATGACCAAGATGAGAACCTAATAGCTGGCGGAAATGTATTTGCTAATGGTTTCCCTACCACATTAGGCGCGGTGCAAACAACCTTTGCTGGAAACTACAGTGATGCTTTCATTACTAAGTTCAGCCCAGACGGTTCTGAACTTCTTTACAGCACATACATAGGTGGAAATGACAATGAACGTCCACATAGTATTATCACTTCTTTAGATAATGATATCTATGTAATGGGAACTACCGGATCTTCTAATTTCCCTACTACCATATCTGCCTATGACACTTCATTTAACGGAGGTGATTTTATAGACATAGCTACTACGCTAGGAGATCATGACAATGGCTGTGATATTTTCGTATTTCAGATAGATGGAGGAGCAGGAGGACTCACAGCTTCTACCTTCATGGGAGGAAGTGCTAATGATGGTCTGAATTCAAGTACATTCTTAGAGTACAACTATGCAGATATTTTCAGAGGGGAAATCATAGTAGATGAACAGGAGAATGTCTATGTAACCACATCTACCAGTTCATCTGATTTCCCTATGGATGGAACAGGTGCAGAATCCACTTATGGTGGAGGAGCTACTGATGGAGTAGTTTTTAAAATGGATTCCAATTTGAATAATCTGATATGGAGTACTTATATGGGAGGTTCAGGAGACGATAGTGGATACAGCCTTCAACCTGATTCTGAAGGAAATCTTTATCTAACGGGTGGAACTAGAAGTACGGATTTACCCACTACTCCTGGCGTACTTATTCAAAACGCCCCATCTCAAGTAAATGGCTATGTTACCAAGCTCTCGGAGGATGGAAGTTCCATATTGGCATGTACATATTTTGGTACGGGAAGCTATGATCAAACATATTTCATTCAGCTTGATTTAGAAGATGATGTGTACGTGGTAGGTCAGTCCACAGGGAATTATCCTATCTCTGGAAATGTTTATTCTAACCCTAATAGTGGTCAGTTCATTCATAAATTCACTAACGACTTGAGTTCTACCATCTGGAGTACCACCATAGGAAGAGGAAGTGGAGCAGTAGATATTTCTCCTACAGCATTTTTGGTCAGTGACTGTAATAAGATTTTTCTAGCAGGTTGGGGTGGAGCTACTAACGGATTTAGCCAAGCCACTCAAAGTACGACCATTGGTTTACCCATAACACCAGATGCCTACCAGTCCAGTACAGATGGAAGTGATTTTTACTTGATCGTGCTAGAGGAAGAGGCTTCAGGGCTGCTTTATGCCACTTTTTTCGGTGGAGGAATCAGTAATGAACATGTGGATGGAGGGACCAGTAAGTTCAGTAAAGATGGAGTGGTTTACCAGGCTGTTTGTTCTGGCTGCGGTGCAAATAGTGATTTCCCAACCACTAGCAATGCGTGGAGTTCACAGAACAACACGCCTAATTGTGATTTAGGTGTTTTTAAATTTAATTTGGGACGAGCTCAGGTGGAAATAGGACTAGATGCGCCTAATCAAATTTGTCTAGAAGATGAAATACAGCTTACCAATCTTTCTGATCAAGAACTTGAGATAGAATGGGATTTCGGTAACAATGAAACCAGCTCTGAAA
>CAZTVP010000302.1:0-4109 GCA_964616995.1 uncultured Comamonadaceae bacterium | reverse complement strand
AGGAGAGCAAGGAGCTATTTATACAAATGTAGAATTAGATGATTCCAATAGCATAAAAGAGGAATCACTAGAATCTTTGCATATCTATCCTAATCCTTCTAATGATGTACTAAATATTCAGACTGACAAGAGTAATTCGAACAAATATGAAATCTATTCTTCAGAGGGAAAAAAGGTAGCGAATGGCTCGGTCTCTCATTTTTCTTCTTTAGAAATAGATGTTACTCTTCTTGATCAAGGTAGCTACGTACTTCGGCTGATATCAGATAACTCCTCAAGATCTGTTTCTTTCATAAAGCAGTAAAAAAATTCAAATTTCAATACTTTAAAGGAAGGCTTGGGCCTTCCTTTTTATTTTTAACTCTAAGCAGTTTCAACCTATTGGAATTTCCATATGACGGCAACCCGCCTGCTACTTGACCATTCCGAGACTTGAACTTCCAGGCTACTATTTACGTGCCTAACTCCATTACCCCAGGTGATGATAGGCTCAATGATGTTTTTGAAATAGCCAACATAAGAGAGTTTAGTTCCTTTCAAGTAGAAATATTTAACCGCTGGGAAGAGCTTGTCTTCATTTTCTTAGCCCCAGAGTTCAAATGAGATGGTTCTATGGAGAATGGAGATTATTACTTATCGGATGGTTTGTACACGGTGAAGATAGAACATATGCTATTGCTTGTCCTTCAACAGCATAAGGCCAATTAATATTTGATTTTATGTTTTTTTTAAATTTTAGTTAAACAACAAACTACTTGGTCTATATGTTTTTAGTATAAATATTGATGTCATGAAAACAACCTATTTAACTTTTACATTCTTCCTATTGGTTTTTACTTCTTGTTCTGATGATTGTCAGACTTGTACTAAAACTATAGGTGGTATAGCTGGAAATGTAACTGATGAAGTACGAGAAGTCTGTGATGATGATGAAGCCAATGATTTAATAGATTCTTCGACTGGAACTACTATTTGGACTTGCGAATAATAGCAAGTCCTGGAAGCCTCTATATTAAATTCGCTACCAAACAGTTAAAGAATTAAGGCCATGCTAAAAACAACTAATCTAATTATGCTATTTCTATTGATCTTAGCTTTAAGTTCATGCACGAGGAAAAAATCTTGGAGCTGTGAGTGTGAAAACTCCACTGAGAACCATGGAATTTTCGAGGGAACTCAAAAGAAAGCAGAAGAATGGTGCACTTCTCAATCTATGAATGATGATTGTGTGCTGATAGGTCATAGGTAAAACTTTAAATAAAATTTCTTTACTAATGCTTCAGAAACCTATTTTATAGCATTTTCTTAAAGTTAATCAAATCCTATTGGCTTACCACATAAAAGCAGATGGTACAATAACACTAAACGAGGAACTAGATGAAATAAAAATCATCCAGAGAAATGAGATCAATGGTTATTCAACCTCTGGCAAGTTTGAAGTTCAAAAATGGCTGGATGAATTGAATGTGTTAGAGCTAAAGAAATAATTTACCAATTCTGTCACTTTCATTACCTTTTGTCCATTGTATATTACAAGCATTTAGAAATAACGCAAAAATGAAAAACCTTATCCTAAGCCTAATCCTTTCCTTCACTGTATTAAGTGGTTATACTCAAACTATAGAACCAGCACCAGCAGATAAGGCGGTGGTTTATTTTGTTAGAAGTTCTTCCTTAGGATTTGCTATTAATTTTACTTACTTCGATGGCACAGCAGTTATAGGTCAGTTTAATGGTACAAAATACCTCAGGTATGAATGTGAGCCAGGAGAGCATCTATTCTGGGCAAGATCTGAAAATAAAGATTTCGTAAAGGCGAACCTAGAAGCAGGAAAAATCTATGTCATAGACGTAATCCCGCTTATGGGTGCTATAAAAGCTGCAGTTGAATTAGTTCCTATAAACTCTGCTGATTACAATTTAAAACGAACTCAAAAACTACTGGCCAAAAGACCTTCAGAATCATTCTCAAAGGAGGAACTTGATCGTCTTCAGATACGCATGGCAGACGTCATAGAACGGGGAATGAAAAAGTATGAGAAAATTAAAGGAACTGAAGTCACTCTGGGTGAATATACATTTGAACCTGAACAGCTTGTGTTTGTGAAGAAAGAGAGAAAAAAGAAAAAGAAGTAAATATACTTTTATAAAGTCAGATCTTTGAATCAAGGTATTGGAATCAAATAAAACCCTAAAACTGTAGCTCGAAAGGGTATTAAATAAGTTAACCTATTTGAACGATCTAAATTCTCATTGCCTATGATCAAAACAATCCGAATTTTACTGGTACTAGTCGCAGTTCTAGCTCTAGTTCATTGCACAGCTCAAAATAAAAGTGCTAAGGTTAATTCGATCGTAAAAGAGATTTATGAGGAAAACCCTGACCTAGGCATAAGTGTGGGCTTGATTTATAATGATGAGAAGCACTTTTTTAATTATGGTTCAATAAACAGAGAGAAAGAACGACAAGTCGATAACCAATCTGTTTTTGAAATAGGCTCTGTTTCTAAGCTACTTACCTCATACTTGATAGCTCAGCAAGTCGAGAAGGGGAACATTCAACTGAATGATTACATAGATGATTACCTCTCTGGCTATTTTAGAATGAATCCTGCTATTCAAAGGCAGATTAAAATCTCTGATTTAGCTTCACATCAGTCTGGTCTTCCAGACTTTGATTTGAGCCGTTTGCTAAATGTCAACCCTCATAATCCGTTTGATGAAGTAACAGAACAGATGGTGGATTCTATTCTTTTTACCACGACAGATCTAAGTAAACTTGGTAGTTACGAGTATTCTAATGTTTCATACGTTCTATTAGGATATATCCTAGAAAGTGTCTGTGATGACAAGTACGAACAGATTTTAAAAAAGTACATTTTAGACCCACTTAGGATGGATGGGACTTTAACTTCTGAAGTTATACAAACCGATAACATTACTACTGGTTATAGCTCACTTAATGAACCTCAAGTAATGTTCAATTGGAATGGAACATTTGCCCCAGCAGGACTGGTGAAATCGACTAGCTTAGATATGGTGAAGTTCCTAGAGGAATTATTAGCCTCAACCAATAATGATCTTATGGATGAATTAGAGACCCCTTACTTTAAAAACACCCATGTAGAACTAGGCCTAGGTCTTAACATATTACGCGAAGAAGGAAATGTGATTTATGCTAAATCAGGCGATTCTTTAGGTCAGTCCTGTGTACTAGGCTATAATCCAGATAAGAACTGGGGAGTAATCATTCTTACAAATCAAGCCAGTGGGATAGCTCGACAAATTTTTGGAGACATCATACCTATACTGAACGAGTAGCAACAAGTCTTTACATCAAAAAACCCTCTCAAACCAAAGCTCGAAAGGGTCTTTCTTAACTTAACCTATTACCATAAACATAAAGTCTCATTCCTACATATAAGACCAAATCTCTTTTTATGCTGCTCTTCCTATAGTAGGGTTACTCTTAGCCCCTTCTCCCGCTGAACTAATGGCACTTACACTAAACCAATACGCCTTATAGCTTTCTAGATTATCTATAAGTGTAGATATTTTGGTAGTTACTCCTACTACTTGCCACACTGCAGAGTCTGTAGGATCTGTGTCAGTCATCCATACTTGGTACATTCTAGCACTCTTTTGCCCTTCCCATCTTAATTTCACTTGACCCTCTATTCCCGTCATAATAGCTGCTTTTATAACTGGTGCATTTGGTATGCCTGGCTTCTCTGGTTTTTTAGCCAAGGCAAATCCACTACTTTCTAGTTTAGCTGCATCTCCTTGGCATACGCTTCTAACATAGTCTGCCTGTGTACGCAGTAGTAATCTCAAATCACCTACTATTCCATCTCTTACTAATCTAGACTGCCTGCTCCCATGAATGGCTTCAGTAATAGCCAATTCTAATTCACAAATTTTGTTTTTTATTAAATCCAATGGAATCAGCGGAGCAGGAAAATGAGGATTATCTTTCATTTTACTCACCACATTATTAGCCAAAGTCAAAAGCTGATTAGGGTTTATTCTTGTAAGGGATAGTTTAATATTAGCTCTCATTCTAGTAATTCAGACTTGTTTTCAGTTGGCATACGCCATTTGTCAGCTGT
>CAZTVP010000301.1:0-4109 GCA_964616995.1 uncultured Comamonadaceae bacterium | reverse complement strand
AGAAAGCGCTGTTACCTGAGACTTAGTGTCATTCAAATCACCGAAGGTGATAGCATTAGAAGGACATGCCTCAGAACAAGCTGTCTGAACCGAACCATCTGGAACTGGTGTTCCTGCTTTCTTGGCTTCTAACTTACCAGCCTGAATTCTTTGAACACAAAGACTACACTTCTCCATAACTCCTCTAGAACGAACAGTTACATCAGGGTTAAGTACCATTCTACCGTACTCCTGCTGAGAAACATTGATGTGTTTGAATTTCTTATAAGCCTGATAGTTGAACCAGTTGAATCTTCTTACTTTATAAGGACAGTTGTTAGCACAGTATCTTGTACCTATACATCTGTTGTAAGTCATTTGGTTTAATCCTTCACTACTGTGTGTAGTAGCAGCTACTGGACAAACTGTTTCACATGGAGCGTGGTTACAGTGCTGACACATCATAGGCATGTGTACCGTCTGTGGACTATCTGAAGGAATCTCCATCTCTAGGTAAGAGCTGATTTTATTCAGACCCTGTTCCTCACCTTGTTCTATAGTTTCTAAGTCAGAAGAATAGTATCTATCAATTCTCATCCAGTGCATATCTCTATGACGGTGAACTTCGTCTTTACCTACTACTGGCACATTGTTTTCAATGTGACAAGCAGTAACACAAGCGCTACATCCATCACAAGCACCTAGGTCTATACTCATTCCCCATCTGTGGCCTACCTCTTCTACAGAGTGAGCCTCCCATAGGTCAAAGTTTCTTACGTGCTTTTTATCTCTGGCGTCTATAACACCATCTTTATTCACATCTTCATGTACTACCAATCCTGGCATCACATTATAAGAAGACATTCCTTTAGGCTTATTCTTTTCTTTCTGGAATACGTCTAGTGTAGTTTCTTTTACTACAGAATCTCTACCCATTACGGTACTGTGCATCTGAGTAGAAGCTATCTTATACTCCTCACCAAGTACTTCTAAGGTAGCATCTCCAGAGTAAACAACTCCATTTCCTGATGTGTTAGCAAAACCAAATACGTTAGCTCCAATAGGAGTTCTTACTTGACTTCCTTCTTCACCAGACATGATGTAATCACCGTACTCACCTGTTTGGTAGGCAGCTTTACCTATAGCTTCATTTCCAGCTCCTCGCCCATAACCTAAAGCTATTCCTATAGTTTTAGGCGCCTGACCTGGCTGAGGCATGATAGGAAGTTTCACTGACTTACCATTTACAGTAACATTAGCCATTTTAGCAAATGTTCTTTGTCCTAAGTAAATGTGGTCTCCTAAACCTTGCTCTCTCATGTCTGAAGGAGCCATAGTAATGTAGTTATCCCACGTTACTTTGGTTAATGGGTCAGGTAATTCTTGAAGGAAAGGATTGTTGGCATGATTACCAGCTCCTATACCTACTTTTTCATAAAGCTTCACTTCCCAATCTCCACCTTTTACACTTTTAGCCGCGCTAAGTGCAGATGAAATAGACATTCCAGCAGATGCAGTTTCTGCTCCTTCAGAAGCATCTTCTGTAGATACATCAGCTGCTGTGTTCATCACTGGGGCACTAGCCACCATTCCTGTCATTACTGCTTTATTCCAAGCATCATCAAAATGCTTAGTAGCCGGAGAATAACCAGCTGTGTAATGCATTCTTAGGTAATCGTACCAAGCCGTGTCATTTCCAGCCCATTTTAAAAGACTTTCTTGAGCTTGACGCGTATTCCATAATTTATTTATAGCTGGCTGCGCAATGTCTGTTCTTCCAGCATGCGGTGCAAAATCATTCCATGACTCCAAATAATGGTTATCTGGACAGATGTATTTACACTTAGCCGCTGTTTCATCAGCATGTGAACTAAAGCTGATAGATGTCTTTACTTTAGCTAATCCTGCAGTGAACTCATCTGCATTAGGTAGTGAATACGCAGGATTTACTCCCATTACTAGAAGAGCACCTACTCTACCAGCGTTCATATCCTTTACTAGCTGATTTACCTTAGCGTCATCTCCTTGGAATAGGTTAATTCCTTTTGAAGAATCTACAGTGACACCTTCATTTCCTAGGGCTTTGTTGATTTCAGCTACTATTTTCTGGATATTAGGGTCATTACTTCCAGCTACTACTAATGAAGCTCCTTTGTCTTTGTTGGCTCTTAGTTTTTGCGCAGCTAATTTTAATTTAGCTTCAGCATCACCTGACAAACCAGAAACAGAGCCGCCAGTTACAGCAGCGTAAAGTGCGGCAGCTACTTTTCCTTCTTCAGAAGGTTTTATCATAGCCCTGTAATCCGCATTAGAACCTGTCAATGACATGTTAGACTCGAACTGGAATGACTGCGCCATCCATGACCCTTCTGGTTTTCTTCTTTTAGCGAACTGCGTCTGGAACACATTAGGCGTTAACCAAGTCCCTAGGTAATCCGCAGCTATAGAAACTACCACCTTAGCTTTAGAAAAGTCATATTTAGGAATGACCCCATTATTGGCTTTTCTTAAACCGCTGTATGAAACAGGGTCATACTGAATTACTTCAGCGTTATACTTAGTAGTAAACTCAGCCATAGCTTTCTTAGAAGTAGGACTGATTACTGTAGAAGTTAAAATCTTAACGTTAGAAGCTGAGGACAATTCACTAGCGATAGCCTGGTCAACATCTGCCCAAGTTTTAGCTGCTCCACCCATTTGCGGGCCTCTAAGTCTTTCTTCATCATAAAGTGAAATTACACTAGCGTTTATTCTAGCATTTATTCCTCCCTCACCGAAATCTTTATTAGGCTTGATGAAAATAGGACGACCTTCTCTGGTTTTTACCAATACGTTTCCGTAGTCATTTCCATCATAGTACGTAGAAGCGTACCAGTTAGCTATACCTGGAACTATTTCTGCTGGTCTATTGATGTAAGGAATAGACTTGATTACAGGAGTTTCACAAGCCGCTAGTGTAGCAGCTGTAACGCTGAATCCCATAAATTTCAGAAAGTCTCTTCTAGGGGTAGAAGTTTCATCTAAGTTTTCCTCTGCTAGAAACTCTGTAGCTTCTTGAGTTTCTTTAGGAAATTCATTTTGAACTGACTCTTTGTATTCTTCAGTTTCATGAAGTTGGTCAAGTCCTGTCCAGTAATTTTTAGTTACTCCCATGTTTTTCTCTCTAAGAATTATGGTTTAGTAATGACATTTAGAACATTCCCATCCACCAAGCTCTTTCACTGTGATGGTGTTATCTTCTAAATATTTCTTTAAATCTCTTTTACCTAAATCAGACTCTAGAAGTCTGTCGTGAATTTCTTGATAGTATCCGTTTTCTGAATTCATTACAGAAACACCTGCCTTATTATGGCACTCTATACACCAACCCATGGTTAACACATCTTTCTCTAATGGAATGATGTTTACATCGTTAGCTGCTAGCTCCATGATTTCTTCAGAAGTAGCTACTTTACCTAACATATACTTTTGGTCAACTGGCCCGTGGCACTGCTGACAAGCAAGACCTGCTACATTTACGTGCTGCGAGTGATTGAAATACACATGGTCTGGAAGGTTGTGTACTTTATTCCAAGTGATAGGCTTCTGCTCATAATCTTCAATGTAAGCACCTGCTTCAGGGTCGAAACCTACGTAGTTATAAATCTTTTGGATTTCAGCAGTCATCTCTTCGTTATGACCTTGCTTGATTCCTTTATGACAGTTCATACAAAGCATAGGCTCCGGAAGACCTGCGTGCTTTGACTTACTAGCTGAGTTATGACAGTATTCACAATTGATACCGTTTTTACCCGCATGAAGCTTGTGATTGAAAGCTATAGGCTGCTCTGGTTCATAATCCTCCATAATGTTGATAGCCATACCTAAGTTGTACGCCCATGGAATAAGGAAAAAGATAACAAGCACTAGTGAAAGAACAGAGACAAACACTTTATTTTCCCACATCCAGTTTTTAACTCTAGCTCCGTATGGAAGATGAGGAATTCCATCTCCAGTTTCTTTTTCCTGAATGCTAGACCCGATAGCTCTACCTGCACCCGAAGCAGCCACAGCTATGATAGCGAATATTACCGCCATAATTAAGAACCAGAAAATAGGGTTATCAGATTCAGCTTCTTCCACTTCAGGAT
>CAZTVP010000300.1:0-4113 GCA_964616995.1 uncultured Comamonadaceae bacterium | reverse complement strand
TGTAGATAGCGTAGTTCACAATATTTTTCCAGATGATGCTGGTTATGGATTCCTTAAAATGTTCCCAAACTCAAATCTAGCCCCTTACAACACTTGGAACATAGATAACTATGGCCCACTCAACATTCCAGCTGAAGGAGAAGTAGTGAATTTGACCTTGGACAATTTACCTATCTACAAGCGCGTGATAGAAGCGTATGAAGGAAATACACTTCAAGTGAAAGACGGTAAGATTTTTATCAATGGTGAAGAAACTACCACTTACACCATCAAGCAGAATTATTACTGGCTTATGGGAGACAACCGACATAACTCGGCCGATAGTCGTTTTTGGGGATTTGTACCAGAAGACCATGTGGTAGGTAGAGCTGCTTTCACTTGGATGAGCAGAACCAATGAGAAAGACCATTTCGAAAGTGGTTTCAGATGGGACAGAATGTTCAGAACCGTTAAGTAAATACTGGGTATATGGTTCTTCCTTTAGTGCCATTTGGAAATGTAGAATGGTGGAACTTAGCGGTGCAAAGTGATACCATTCACCTCAATTACTTTGAACATTACCAGAAACAAACCTTGAGAAACCGATATGATATCTTAGGAGCCAATGGAATTCAAAAGCTCACCGTTCCTGTAAGCAAACCCTCTGGAGTAAAGGTAAAGACTGCCGAAATTCATTTGTTCAATCAAGACAACTGGCAGAAGATTCACTGGAGAAGTATTAAAAGTGCATATGGCAGCAGCCCCTATTGGATCTACTACTCAGATGCTTTAGAGTCACTTTTTACTACTAGATATGAGTCGCTCGAGAGGTTTTGCAGAGATAGTATTTCTTTTGTACTGGAAGAACTTGAGCTGGATAATTCAGTGAAAAAAGTAGATGTTATACCTGATAGCGAGAGCTTTAGTCATCTTCTATTTAAACCATCTAAGAGCACATTTAGCGGTAAATCTTATCAGCAAGTTTTCTCAGACCGATTTGAATTTCAACAGAATCTAAGTGTTTTAGACGTTTTGTTTAATCTGGGGCCTGAGAGTGAAATCTATTTTAAAAACCAGAAGTGACCGTCTTTAAGGTATTCCAGAATTCAATGACTCAAAAGAAATCAGAGGCAAAAGCATCTAGAAGCATTAAAATTCAGTATCTTCGCGCTCCCTTTTAAAAAGTACAATTAATTAACTGGGTTTAGGACCCTTATAAAACAATTAAGAATGGCAACTAAAATTAGATTGCAAAGACACGGAAAGAAAGGAAAACCTTACTTCCACATAGTAGCAGCTGACTCAAGAGCTAAAAGAGACGGACGTTACATCGAAAGAATCGGGAATTACAACCCAAATACTAACCCTGCTACTATAGAGCTAGACTTTGACAGAGCTGTTTACTGGCTTCAAGTAGGTGCTCAACCTACTGATACTGCTAGAGCTATCTTATCTTATAAAGGAGCAGTTTACAAAAATCACTTGCTAAAAGGTGTGGCTAAAGGAGCCTTAACTGAAGAGCAAGCTGAAAAGAAATTCCAATCTTGGCTAACTGAAAAAGAAGCGAAGATTCAGGCTAAAAGAGACTCACTAGCTAGCGCTGCTGAAAAAGCTAAAGCTGAAACTTTAGCTGCTGAAAAAGCTATCAGTGACGAAAGAGCTAAAACTCTAGCTGCTGCCCAAGCAGAACTTGCAGATGAAGCTGCTGCTGCTACTGAAGCTGCTGCCGCTGCTATTACTGCAGAAGCAGAAGGAGACGCTGCTGAAGAAGCACCTGCTGCTGAAGAAGCTGTAGCTGAAGCTCCTGCTGAGGAAGCTGCTCCTGCTGCTGAGGAAGCTGCTCCAGCTGAGGAGCCAGTTGCTGAAGCACCAGCAGAAGAAGCACCTGCTGCTGAAGAAGCACCAGCTGAAGAGCCAAAAGCTGAGGAAAAAGCAGACGATGCTGCTGAAGAGCCTAAGGCATAAATAAAATAATTGAAAAGGGATTTAAAGCCGCTTCTTTTAGGAGCGGCTTTTTTTGTGGGTAGAGTTTAAGTCTCAATGATAATTATTTTTTACCACCCCGAATTGCTCATGGAATTTATTCTTATCTGATCACATCCTGCATCGCAATTCACCCCTCCAAAAAAACCTTAGCGCTTACAATTTAAATTCTACTCGGAGGGAATTTAATTTGTATGAATAATAATGTTTTTCGCATTCCACATTCTCAATTCCTCATTCCACATTCTTAATTATAAAATCTTACTTCGAGAATCGGTCTATCTTTGCACCGCTATGAATAAGGAGGATTTATTTTACTTAGGGAAAATCACTAAAACCGTCAGTTTTAAGGGAGAACTGGCCATTTATCTAGATGTGGATGAACCTGAAAATTACTTTGGATTAGAATCGGTGATAGTAGAGATTAAAAATACCCTTGTCCCCTATTTCTTAGAGCAATTTCAGTTCAGCAGAGACCAGCATTTCAAAGCCAGATTTATGGGTGTAGATACGGAAGAACAAGCTAAAGCCCTAGTGAACTGTGAATTATACCTTCCACTCAATCAACTTCCGAAACTTGAAGGAAACAAGTTCTATTTTCATGAAGTCATAGGTTTCGAAGTTGTATCCGAGGCTGATGGTTCATTAGGGAAAATCCAGCGTGTGATAGACCTTCCGGCTAATCCACTTTTTGAAGTAATTCACGAATCCAGTGCTGAAATATTAGTTCCAATGACAGATGAGGTTATTCAAGAGGTGGATAGAGTTAATGGAAAGATAACAGTAGAGCTTCCAGAAGGACTGTTGGATTTGTATCTATAGAATCAGACTAATTACTCCAGTTCACCTTTCTCCATAGCCATTATCATAGCTTCTCTCAATGGTATTTTCTTATCGTTTTGCACCGCTATAATAAATACACCTTCTTTTCCCATTTGAGTGAGTTCAGCTTTATGCATTTCAGCCTCTTCATAGGTTTTATAGGTTCCACTCATGTATTTATACGTCCCGTTTTCAGTTATGAATGAGAGCATGGAATTGGTCTGAAATAGGGCTTCTGGATTAGTTATTTCTTTCTGAAAAGAACCGAGCTGAACTCCAAAGTAAATTTCATCATTAGCCTTAGGTGATGCTGCTGGAGCTACATAAGACTCTTCATTATCGTTCGGCACTTCTTCTAATTCATCCAATGAAGTGTCAGTTACATTCTCTCCTGTCCATTTAGAAACATCTGAAAAAGAGTGATTCACAAGCGTTTCATAATTGGCAATATCCATGTTCGACATTCTAGGAGTTTTAAGGTAGTGAACAGATGCATTTTCATTGAACTCAAAACGCAAATCTTGACTGGCTATAAATTGTCTCATTTGCTCCGCCTGATGGAAAAAATAAACTTTAGAAACCGCTTGAACATTATCAAAACCAAGCGCCTTTTTCATTTTTGTACAAGCTTGATTCAAACGGATTTTTTGATTGGTAGAAGATGGAGTCATTACCGTGCTTTGAACACCTAACCTTTCACCATCTAAACTTACCTCAGCTTGGAGCACTACTCCCATTTTTAGTTTCAAAGTTTCAGCGGTGCAAAAGAAATCATGCTTCACTACACCCGTTTTAGTACTTGATACTTCCATGGTGTAATTCATTTCTGGCCTTACCTCTACAGATACGTTTTGCTTTTCAGAGCTAGTGGTTCGAGTAATGTAGTCCTCTTCATCTGCAGAGACAATTTTAACATCACATTCCTCTGTTATTCCATTAAAATTAAAAACTATATCTAATTCTATGAATTCAGGGTTGGGAGTTTCTGAAGCCTTGAGAGTTCCAGCTGTCAGAATAGAAAGCATTAAAGCTGAACTAAGTAATTTAAACATGGTTTTACGTCTTAGTGTTGTAGTCCACTTTCTTACGTAAAACCATGTAAAAGGTTATTCAAGCCTATTTCAACACTACCCTACTGGTTTGAATATCACTATCAGTTATCACTTGTAGCATATACATGCCACGAGGTAAATCTGCTACTTCTAATTCTATATTAGCTGAATTCAAGGATACATCGAACACTTTAACTACTTGTCCAGTTTGAGACAGGAGCTGCACTTTATCTGTTATGATTCCATTGAGGTCTAAATGAATAATTGATTCAGCTGG
>CAZTVP010000299.1:0-4129 GCA_964616995.1 uncultured Comamonadaceae bacterium | reverse complement strand
ATTTTTAAACAAGCTGCTTTAGCTTGAGAAATTTGGTGGTCTCTGCTCACAGCTATTTCATCTACTCCTCTTCTTAAGTAACCTAACTCGAATGCTTCCTCTCCAGAAGTAGAAACTTTAGCCTGACCTATTGTGAGGAATCGGTTTCTCATTTGGTTCGTTCTCATGTCGCCATCATTGAGGTCAGTAGCTAAACGTTTAGTGAACTCCTTAGTTCCACCACCACCTGGAATAACTCCTACTCCAAATTCTACTAGACCCATGTAAGTTTCAGCATTGGCTACTACTTTATCCGCATGCAGACAGATTTCACATCCTCCACCAAGAGTAAGTCCGTGAGGAGCTACTACCACTGGTACAGAAGAGTAACGTAATCTCATCGTGGTATTTTGGAAGGCTCTTACCGCAAAGTCTAATTCATCAAACTCTTGTTCTACGGCCATCATAAATATCATTCCCACGTTAGCTCCAGCCGAGAAGTTCTGTCCTTCATTAGAGATAACTACACCTCGGTAATCTTTCTCAGCCATGTCTATGGCTTTATTGATTCCAGTAAGAATATCGCCTCCTATGGTATTCATCTTGGTATGGAATTCTACATTCAAGATTCCATCTCCAAGGTCTTTAATAGTAGCTCCGGTGTTTTTCCAAAGTACTTTTTCGCCTGTAATATTCGCAAGTGAGATTTTATCTTCTTGACCCGGAATTACCTTATATGATTTAGAAGGAACATCCCAGTAATGCTTGAATCCATTTTCCAGTTTATAGAAACTCTCCATTCCAGCATCCGCAGCCTCTTTTACCCAAGGAGCTATGGTTTCATCGGACTTTTCTATGATAGTTTTTACACCTATGGCATCCCACATTTCAAATGGCCCCATTTCCCAGCCAAAACCAGCTCTCATTCCATCATCTATCTTGTACAGCTCATCTGCTATTTCTGGGATTCTATGGCTCACATAACTGAACAGCATATGAGATGATTTCTTGTAAAACTCACCAGCTTTGTCCATGCCGTTGTACAGCATTGCTACGCGCTTAGATAAATCATCTACAGATTTAGTCATTTCTAGCGTTGCAAATTTGGCCTTCTGCTTAGCTCTATATTCTAGAGTGTTGAGGTCTAAAGTGAGGATTTCACTTTTACCTTCAGCATTCTTAATCTTTTTGAAAAAACCTTGTTTGGTTTTACTTCCAAGCCACTTGTTTTCAATCATTTTAGTGATGAACTCAGGCTCAGAAAACAGTCCGTTTCTTTCATCACTAGGACAGTTGTCTTTTACTCCTTTAGCTACTAAAGCCAAGGTATCCAGTCCTACAACATCAGCAGTTCTATACGTAGCAGATTTCGGTCTTCCTAGAACTGGCCCAGTAAGTTTATCTACTTCCTCTATGGTTAGACCTAATTCTTGAGTCAGGTGAAAAACCGTTTGAATCCCGAAAACTCCTATTCTGTTGGCTATAAAAGCTGGAGTATCCTTAGCTAAAACAGTGGTTTTCCCCAAAAACTTAGAACCGTAATCCATTAAGAATTCGGTTACTGCAGGGTCTGTTTCAGACGTTGGAATAATCTCCAGTAGCTTTAAATACCTCGGTGGATTAAAGAAGTGAGAACCACAGAAGTGTTTCTTGAAATCATCACTTCTGCCTTCTAGCATAGAATTAATTGGAATACCGGAAGTGTTTGATGTAATCAGTGTTCCAGGAGCTCTGTACTCTTCCACTTGGTCAAAAACCACTTTCTTAATGTCCAGCCTTTCAACTACCACTTCTATCACCCAGTCGCAGTCTTTAATCCAAGACATATGGTCTTCAAAGTTTCCTGTTTTTATACGCTGCGCAAAACTCTTAGAATAAAGAGGAGCAGGATTAGACTTAAGCGTGAACGTGAAGTTGTCATTCACTATTCTGTTCCTCACAGCAGGGTGGTTTAGGTCAGCACCTTTGGCTTTTTCTTTATCGTTTAACTCTCTAGGTGGAATATCTAGAAGAACTACTTCTAACCCAATATTGGCGAAGTGGCATGCTATTCTAGAACCCATAACTCCAGAACCTAAAACGGCTACCTTGTTTATATGTCTGTTCATTTAGTTTTTTTCAGATTGTAACTCTATGAGTTGATTATCGATATGCTTGTTTAATTTTTCCATGGTTTGTAAGAACTGGTTCAGTTCTCTTTTTCCTAGTGTTTCTTCCATTGTTTGGTTGAAATTCAGAACCACTTTTTTAGATTCCTCTCTCATTTGTATTCCCTTCTTCGTGAGAAACACATTCATTTTTTAGATTATTTAGAATTCTAGTAAGACTTCTGCTTTCCATTCCCATCTTAGGCCCGAGCTTCGTACTAGGAGTACCATCTTTATCTACGTTAAGTAACACGTAACCTATGCTCATACTTCCTCCAAATGGGGAGGCCGCTACATTATAATAGCGAGCTATTTTAGCCCAAGCCCATCTAATGTGAAAATCTACTGTTTCTTCTGGTTTCAAAATGTATTGTGTAAGAGTGTATTGTAAAATACGTGTACGAATATAAATGAAATTTGTTATGCATGCATAACAAATTTTAATTTCTCGAATTTCCTTAATCTGAGTTTATACGTGTGTGGGAGAGAAGTAGTTTTCAGCATTGCACCGCGACTACAAAAGATGTGGAAATAACCTACAAAGAAGCTAATGGACTGACTTACATCATATCGCGGACTCTGAATTTAGGTTTGCCGATTCAATAAATCGAGAACCTAGTTTTATGAGATCAATTCAACTTTTAACCTTAACTCTTTTTAGTCAGATGTTCATTTTAAGTGCATCTGGGCAGTTTTTTACGATAGAGAATGTATCTCATCCTGATGTTTCTGCATGTGCTTTAGCCACACTTCATGAAGTTAATTTTCAAAATAATTTTGGTCAGGAAGTAAATGATATCGAGTTAATAGTGTCTCTTCCTGAGGGACTTGCTTTTGAAGATGTAGAATACAGTGATTTTACATTAGTAGACGATTCTAATCCACAGGATATTCGGTTAATTTACTCCTCTCCACTTCCGCTAGGTGAACAGCTGTCTTTAGGGTACTACGTTTCGGCAAGGTGTCAGGAAGCACTTCCTACTAGCACGAGCTATCATATAACGTGTGATGCTACTATTAACCCAGAAGTAAATGACCAAACTTCAGTGATATTTAATTTCACCGCAGCTTCACTGAATTTCATTAACGTAACAGATGCAGCTATAGAATTAATGCCTGAGAGTGAGTTCCAAAGGACACTTACGATAAGAAACGCAGGTAATGAGTCTATAACAGAGGCTTCTTTAGATATAAACTTTCCTTCTGAGGGGATGCAAATTTTGGCTACGTCTCACGGTGTCCTGGACAATAACAGAATAGAATTAAGTTCAAGTGATTTTAGCGGTGGGGCCTTAGACCCAGAAGAGGATTTATTACTGACGCTCACCTATTATTACGAGTCTTGTTATAGTATAACTACTGATTACGTGGCTACCTGGGGATGTTCAGACAGTGAAATATGCCAGCAGGTGAGTACTTCTACCACCACTACGTTTCCTACAGGAGAACCTAATATCACACTAGAACCTGTTAGTTTTCAAAACCCAGGTTCGTGTGAAACGCTTGGATTTAGCGAGTTTCTTTTGAAGAATGAATCTACAGAATCTGTAGCGGGAGCTGCCACGGCTAAGACAGTTCGTTTATCGGCTGGTTTTGGTTCAGCTGAGAGTGGCTCTCTTTCGCTGTGCAAATACATGGGCTCTCTATTTTTCGTGGAATCTATTGAAGTAGATGGATTGTTATATGAACCAGAAGAAGCTATCATAGACCCTGTTATAGGTGACAGTGCAGTTTATCAAGCGGTAGTAGCTGAGATTCCCGCTGGAGCAGAACAGTTAGTTAGAGTGAACTGGTACTACAAACCTCCAAACCAAAATGACCCTTCATGTGATGCATTTTTAGATGACATTAGATTCTTCGGTCAGATGAACCTACAGGCGAATTACTTTAATAAATGTGGAGCACCGAAGCCAAGAACGTTTTGCCCAGGGACTACAGATATTATGCAGTTTAAATATGTAAATGAAGAGTTTGTTTCGCCTACAGATGCGGAAGATGGAGAT
>CAZTVP010000298.1:2392-4140 GCA_964616995.1 uncultured Comamonadaceae bacterium | reverse complement strand
AGTTCCTCCTCCTGGATCAGATTTATAACCCAGGAGACCTGGAAACCTAAGACTTCTTACATCTACATCATACTTTTCAGTGTAATACTTACACCATTTTTCACCTGCTAGCTTAGATATTCCATACACGGTACTAGGAGACATCACGCATTCTTGAGGTGTGTTTTTCTTAGGTGAACTTTTACCAAAGACCGCTATACTGCTAGGCCAGAAAACTTTTTCTATGAGACCTTCTCTGGCTAATTCTAATACGTTCAATAGGCTCTGCATATTCAAATTCCATGAAAACAATGGATTTTTTTCTGCAGTAGCAGATAAAGTAGCGGCTAAGTGGTAAACTTCGGTTACCTGATTTTCCAGAATAACCTGTCTTAACTCTTCAGGCTTTAATGCGTCTAGAATCGAAAACTGAATTCCTTGTGGTGAGAATACTTCTGTTTGTCTTATATCCGATGCTATTACATTCTGAGGTGTTAGTTTTTCCGCTAATTTCAAGGTGAGCTCAGTGCCTATTTGGCCTGATGCTCCTATGATTAGAGCTTTTTTCAATTTTTCAGTATTTGATACGAAGGTAAATAAAATGATATTGAAAACAGCTGAATGCCTTGAACTAGATGTTCTCGTGAGTTTTAGATAATGAAGAATTAAAATGCTTGGTGTCTCATTGGATTTGTACTTACATTGCACCGCTAATCAAAACATGTTTGGAGAGGAAAGTAGCATATTAACTGCTGGGGAATTTCAGAAGCTTTTTAATGAGCTATATGATCCTATCAAGAACTTCATTTACTTTAAAACAGGTGATACTGGTTTAAGTGAGGATTTAGCGCAAGATGCGTTTATAAAACTCTGGGAAAATAGAGGGAAGATAAAGAAAGCTACAGTCAAAAGTTACCTGTACACTATAGCTAATAATACCACTATAAATCACCTCAAGAGAAATCAACTCAAGTACAAGTTTAAAAATCAACTGGAAATTTCTAATGAATATGCCAATCCAGAGTTTCAGATTATGCTGAAAGAGTATGAACAGAAGCTAAATGATGCTTTAGCCAAAGTGCCTGAAGGGAGTAGAGAGGTGTTTTTAATGAATAGGATAGAGGGCATGAAGTACAAAGAGATAGCAGATAACTTGGGGCTGAGTGTTAAGGCTATTGAAAAACGAATCAGCAAGGCTATACATATCTTACATGAAATTTTAGGCGTTAAATTGTAGATTTACAATAGGTGATGCGTCTTCTAGGTCTTATATTTTTCTTTACCATTTTAGGGTTTTCTATCCGAGCTCAAGAAAACCTTTATGATGTTAGGTTTGAAGATGAGACGCTTTTAAGGGCTCTTAGAACTTTAAAAAAGAAGTCTTCCACACGACTAGCATATTCTATTAAAGATGTGAGAAACTACAGAGTGAATGGTGAGTTCAACCAAAAGTCCTTGTCTCATATCTTAACTGCTGTTCTACCAAGTGAACTTGATTTTCAGGAAAGGGAAGATTTAATAGTTATTTACTCCGCATCAAGCCTATCTGCTTCTGGTTTGGAGCCAAAATTGAAAAACTTCAGTTTGGCCGGCATATGTAAAGACTTTCATTCTGAAGAAGAGTTACCACATGCTTCTTTAAGAGTGATTCATTCTGGTATGTTATTTCAAACAGATGGAAAAGGCAGTTTTAAGCTTGATAATTTCCCAGTGGATACGAGTTTGATAGAGGTAAGTTATGTTGGTTATAAATCATACTTCTTCAGACC
>CAZTVP010000298.1:0-2382 GCA_964616995.1 uncultured Comamonadaceae bacterium | reverse complement strand
TTCGGATAAGGAAAGGATTCTAATCCGACTTAAAACAGATGCTACATTAATAAATGGTGCCGTAGTAGAATCGTATGATTCTCCTGTTTTTGTGGCTAAGCGTGAGTTTTCAGAATTTTTCTTAGATGTAAATAGAGTGAATAACCTAAACGCATTAGGAGAACCGGATGCCTTATCATTAGCCAAACAGTTACCTGGCTTTGATTTAACCACGGGTAACAACTCAGGATTAGGAACCAGAGGAATGACTAGTAGTGAGAATTTGTATTACTTAGATGGTTACCCAGTTTTAAATCCTGATCATTTCTTCGGTTTGTTCAGTTCTATTAATACCTTGAGTGTTAAGAGTATCAGAGTGCTTAAGTCGGGTTATAGCCCTGAGTTTGGAGGAAGGAATTCTGCTGTGCTGGACATGACTTCTTATGAAGGAGGTAAGAAACATTTAGGGTTAAAAGTTCAAAGTGGACTCCTCAGTTCCTCAGGAAGAATAAGTGGCCCGATAGTTAAGGATAAAGTTTCTTTTTCAATCTCTGGAAGAAAGTCCCATGTGGGAGTCTTGAGCTCATCTTTATACGAAGAACTATTTAATTCGATATATAATTCAAGCATTTCGCTTGCTGGTCAAACTCAGGAGCTAGATGCCTTTGACTCAGAAGTAACTCCTGAGATAGATTTTCTGGACGCGCAGGGAAAGATTCATGCTCAAATAAGTCCTAAACTTTCATTGGAATTAAGTGGCTTTGTTAGTCAGGATTTCAGCGGTCAGGAGATTCAGGATAATTTAGAAAATGATAATTTTAGGATAGATTATATGAATCAATATGAGTGGATTAATGTAGGTTCTTCCTTGAGTTTGGATTATGAATTGAGCCAGCGCTTAGAATTAGAAAACACATTTTCTTATGCTAATTTTTCTACACGTAGTTTTAGTCTAGAGGAGATTTCAGGTGATTTTTCTACTAATAGTTTTAGCCTCCAGTCTAGTTTTGAAAATGAGCTTACTGATTTTACCTACAAAAACAAATGGAACTACAGCTATAATGATAGTTTAAAAATAGGTTTAGGATATGAAATGAATGCGCTTTCATTTCTCTCGGATGAAACTTCTTTCGGATTAGATGTAATTGCCGATTCTTCTGACCAGGTCATCCATAGCGGCTTTTTGAACATCAATAAGAGATTGAAAAGATTTGTAATTAATGCTGGATTGAGATCTATCTATCATACGGAGTTTGACAGAAATTACTTAGAACCTAGATTACAATTCAGTTTTGAGCCTAGCCAAAATTTGTTCGTAAAAGGCGCTTATGGAATACATCATCAGTTCCTAAGAAAAGTAAGAAGTTTAAATTTTTTCAGAGGTTTTGCTGAGGAATGGCAACTTACTAGTCCTAATAGATTCCCTGTTTCTATGAGTAGACAGACTTCACTCGGAGTTCATTATAGGGCTAAATCTTGGAGGGTGAACTCGGAGTTTTTCTCCAATTTTCAGGAAGGAACCATAGAGAATTTAAGTCAACTGATTTCACCAGCTAATCAGAATAGAGAAATGCTCACCGTGGGCGAAAGAAACACTCTAGGCGTGGAAACTACAGTGCAGTATAATTTCAAACGAAATAAGATATCTCTGAATTACACTTGGGCAGACTCAGAAACTAAAATTGACATTGAGGGAGAGGAGTTAGGATTCCAATATGAAGGACTGTCTAGAAATAATCTTTCTTTACTGTGGTTTTGGGAAAACAATAAATTCAGCTTGGCTGTAAATGGTTTGGTAGCGCAAGGAAGAGCTTATACTCCAGTGGAAGGAAGTTATGTGTTAGAGCTTGTAAACGGAAGTTATAGACCTTTCCTAGTGCTGGGTGAAATTAATTCTCTAGAACTTCCAACTTTCGTGAGGACAGATTTAACCTTAGGCTACAAGTTTAATTTTTTAGCGTCTATAGACTCGGAAATAAGCTTAGCGGTGCAAAATTTATGGGACAATCAGAATGTTAGGTTTTTCAGCTATTCAATAAATGATACATCTCAACCAGATAATTTTCTTATCTTGGAGCGCTCAGTAAGTCACTTAGGTAGACTTGTGAGTGTTTATATAACCTTTGAATTCTAGATGTACGCTAAGATATATGTGATATTAGTATTGGTTTTTGCGGTAGTGTCGAGCTCCTGTAGGAGGGAATTTAATGACGTAGGAACAGCACCTCTCGTAGTTAAGGGTTATTTACATGGAGGTGAGAATGTTCATGATATTTTACTTGAAAGAATTTATACAAGTTGTGAATTCGACACTCAACAAATAGTCCCTGTAACAGATGCTCAGGTTAGTCTAATTCTGAATTGTGACAGCTTGATATTATTAGAAGCAGATGAGACCAGACC
>CAZTVP010000297.1:0-4151 GCA_964616995.1 uncultured Comamonadaceae bacterium | reverse complement strand
AGTGGGGAGTTCTACATGGACACCAGAGGCTGCTATGGTTAGTGATTTTAGTAATTGGGGAAAGAAAAGCATAGATATATTCGCTCCGGGAAGTGATATTTACAGCACTACCCCAGAGAATAATTACGAGAGACTAAGCGGAACTAGTATGGCGGCTCCAGTGGTAAGTGGAGTGGCAGCACTGATTTGGTCTTGTTTTCCTGAACTTACTGCTGAAGAGTTAAAATCTATTCTTATTAAATCTGCCACACCTAAGAAGAAACAGGAAGTAGATATACCTGGTGAAAGCGCAGAGTTGGTTAAATTCAAAAAGCTAGGTAAGAATGGAGGTGTAATTAATGCGTATGACGCATATTTGCTGGCTAAAGAAAAACAGAAGTGAAATTCACCACTGAATCAGAAGGAACGTTACTAGAGCTACTAAAGTCTCACGTAGGCTACAGCAGTAATACCAAGGTTAGAAATATTATCAAGTCTGGTCAGGTCATGGTAAGTGGCCAGGTCATTAAAATCCCAAGTACAGGCTTAACCAAAGGTCAAGTAGTGGAGTTAGTAGCTGCTGAAAATTCTGGCAAAAGAGGTGGTTCTCAAGAACCAGTTCTTCGGCATGAAATCATTTTTGAGGATGAGAATCTGTTGGTGGTGAATAAGAAAGTAGGATTGATATCCAAGTCTTCTAACCGAAAGCTAAAGACGCTTTATAGTGATGTGCTCAATTATTTCAGAACTAAAGGAGAAGAAACTTGTTTAATGGTAAACAAAGTGGATAAGCAAGAGTCTGGTCTTGCCGTGTTTGCCAAGAATCTAAAAGTGTTCAATGAGTTATCAGAAGACTGGAAAAGTGTCCAGAAAAGACATTACGTAACTATTCCGGGTGGAATGGTAGATAACGAAGGTGATCTTGAAGATACATTTCATGTGAATGACATAGGGTTGCTATTACCTGGAAAAGGAAAAAGAACAGTAGAAGTGGAGTTGAACTACAGAGTCATGAAGTCTAACGGTCAGTTCTCTGTAATTAGAGTAGAGGAAATAAGTCAGCATAAAAATCAGATAAGAGCCATGTTTTCCAGTCTTCAGAATCCTATAGTAGGAGATAAGAAGTACAGGTCTAAATACCCTTTTGAAAAAGGAATAGCATCACATTTATTCTCTTTGAAGATGCCTTACAAGGGGGATTGGCTTGAGCTGAAAACTCCTATTCCTAAATCATTCTTAAAGCTGGCTAGATAGATTGTTCTATTAAGTCTATAATCGATTTTTTCCCTTGAATTTTAGCATGGTCTAGGGCTGAATTCCTCTGGGAGTCTCTCACAGAAAGGTCTGCTCCATTCTTTATTAGTAATTCCGCTATTTCTTCACTTCCAGAAGTTACTGCATATATGAGAGGAGTAGCTCCAGCATGATTTGTGGCATTTACATCAGAACCATGTTCGATTAAGAGTTCTGCAGTTTTAGCATATCCCTTGAAGCAGACACCCATTAGAGCCGTGTTTCCAGCAGCATCCCTATCGTTTATATCTGCACCATTTTTAAGAAATAGCTCAGCTATTTCAGAATGGTCATAGTAAGTGGCCAAGATTAATGGAGTAAATCCTCTGCTATTTTTCTGATTCACATTTTCCCTGGACTGGTTCAGCAATTCTGTAACACCATTCAGGTTTCCTTCTCTTATGAGCTCGAATAAACTTGCCATGTGGTAAAAATAACCAAATAAAAGAAGTGTATTTGTCATGACAAAAATTGTCAAAAGTGAATTTATCAGCTTACATATCAAATTGGCGAGCCCAAAAAGGCATCGGTTTAAAAGAACTCGTAGCTAAATCTGGCATAGACCAAGCGCTTCTTACTAAATATGAAAATGGAAAAAGAATACCGAGTGAGAAAGACTTAATACGCCTAAGTAATGCGCTTAATGCTGATTATGAAGAGATAAGAAAACTCTATGTAGCTGATAAAATCTTAAAACTTTTAGAGTCTGAAGATTCACCTCAGGAGATTTTGGCTGTGGCAGAAACCAGAGTAGAATACCTCACTTCATCATCTGCTCCGAAGCTCACAACACTTTCGAATGAAATTAAAAGTAAGCTAGAGGAGATAGATGAGCTAAAGAAAAAGTGGCAAGCTTCTAAGCTACTGAATGCGCTTCAGGTAAAGAAAATGGAGGAGTATTTCAATATTCTGTACACCTATGAGAGTAACCGAATAGAAGGAAATACGCTCACTTATCAGGAGACTCATTTAGTAGTAAACGAGGGATTAACCGTAGGAGGAAAGTCCATGGTGGACCATTTAGAGGCTATTAATCATAGTGAAGCTGTGGACTGGCTCAAGCAGATGGTTCAGGGAGATGAAGACATAAATAAGAGAAATGTTCTCCAGCTCCATCAGTTGGTTTTGAAGTCTGTAGATTCAGCTAATGCAGGTGTTTACAGAGGTGTTCCCGTAAGAATAACGGAGAGTAAACACGAACCTCCTCAGCCGTATTTGTTGGATAAGTTGATGGAAGATTATTTTCTGCATTATATGAAGCAGTCCACTGTACTTCATCCGGTCATTTTAGCTGCAGAGATGCATGAGCGTTTAGTGAGTATTCACCCGTTCGTAGATGGGAATGGGAGAACTTCAAGGTTAGTGATGAATTTTATTCTGCTGCGCAATGGCTACACCATAGCCAACCTAAAAGGTGATTATGAGAGTAGAATGAAGTATTACAAAGCTTTAGAAGAAGTACAGGTAGATAATAATCCAGAACCATTTTATCATTTGATTTTAGATGAGGTGAGAAATGGCTTAATAGAACATTTAAAAATGGTGTAGTCGGATGGGCTGCACCATTTTAGTTTTTACTGATATTCATCAGTTATTCTTCCTAAAACCAATTTTGTGAGTATTTTCCTCCCATCGAAAAAGAGTATGAGTGCAATTGATATTTGAATTATTCATTGCGCAGCCTCACCTTACTATTAATGTTTTTAGGAAATGAGCAGTTACCATATAAAGAATTTAGAAGAGTATTTTCAGGTTTATAGAAAATCAGTTAGAAATCCAGAACTTTTCTGGGAAGAAGTAGCATCAGAACATTTTCTCTGGAGAAAACACTGGGATAAGGTATTAGAATGGGATTTTTCTAAACCTGAAGTAAAGTGGTTCCAAGGAGCTCAGCTGAACATTACAGAAAATTGTATAGACCGTCACTTGCTTACCAGAGGTGATAAAACAGCTATTCTTTTCGAGCCGAATGACCCAAATGAGGAAGCAGAACACATCAGTTATAAAGAGCTTCATAAACGCGTATGCAAATTTGCCAATGTGCTCAAATCTCAAGGGATAGAAAAGGGAGATAGAGTAGTGCTTTATTTACCGATGATACCTGAATTAGCCATAGCAGTTCTGGCTTGTGCTAGGATAGGAGCTATCCATTCAGTGGTATTTGCAGGATTTTCTTCGACTGCATTGGCTACACGAATTAATGATTGCGCAGCTAAGATGGTTATAACCAGTGATGGGTCACACAGAGGAGCCAAAAAAATAGATTTAAAAGGAATAGTAGATGAGGCGCTAGAAGACTGCCCCGATGTAAATTCGGTATTAGTAGCTAAGAGAATTCAGTCTGAAATCCACATGGAAACTGGTAGAGACAAGTGGCTAGCACCGCTCTTAGAACAGGCGAGTGAAGACTGCTCTCCAGAAATAGTAGAAGCTGAAGACCCACTATTCATTCTTTATACTTCTGGTTCTACAGGAAAACCAAAAGGAATGCTTCATACCACGGCTGGTTATATGATTTACTCAGCTTACACTTTTAAAAATGTATTTCAATACATGGAAAATGATGTGTACTGGTGTACAGCAGATATCGGTTGGATAACTGGTCATAGTTACATAGTTTATGGCCCATTACTAAATGGTGCTACTACAGTCATGTTTGAAGGAGTTCCCAGTTATCCGGATTATGGGAGGTTTTGGCAGATTGTAGAAAAACATAAAGTTAATCAGTTTTACACAGCTCCTACGGCCATTCGAGCATTGGCTAAGGAAGGACTGGAAGTAGTAGAAAAATATGACCTTTCTTCTCTAAAAGTCTTGGGAACTGTAGGTGAACCTATAAATGAGGAAGCTTGGCACTGGTATGATGATAATATAGGTAA
>CAZTVP010000296.1:0-4152 GCA_964616995.1 uncultured Comamonadaceae bacterium | reverse complement strand
AACGTTCAGCGCCAGAATAGCCATCAATACCAGAACTGGAGTAAATGAAGCGCCTAAGGAAGGCATCTTAAGATTTTCGGTCATGGTTAAAAGGTTTTATTGGCTGAGCAATATACGGTGATTTGATCATTTCCACGTTCGACTCTGCTAGACTGCTTATAGTGACCGAAGTTTGGAGGAATTCACTGACTGAGCAAAACAAATTTCAGTTTTATTCAATTCCTACGATTCTGTTTACTCAGCTCTTAGGACATAAAAACGCCAGGTTACCAAAGGTAACTTACCAAAAGTAACTTACTAAAAGTAACCTGAATTGAAGAGTCGAGAATTTTCTAGGCTTCTATGAATCCACTACTTTCACCGTATGATTTCTGATTTAATGAAAGATTTGAATCCTTGGTTTTTAGGGATTGGACTGCTGTATGTGGTTTTCCTCATTGCGCAGCGAATCACCAAAAGAAATCATAAGCGTAAGAAAGGCGAACGGTTCAGAATTCAAAGAGAATCAGAGGAAGATTGAACCTTTTAATCGGAGAGCAGGGTCGATTAACTTTAGACAAGTTCTTTTTATGGAATTGCACCGCTTTGCTTTCGAGCATCCTTTTACCTTTGCACCGCTAAAAACAGACACATGAGCAAACCTTCTTTACCAAAAGGAACCCGAGATTTTGGCCCTGCGGATATGGCCAAGCGTAACTTTATTTTCGGTAAAATCAAGCATGTGTTTGAGAAATATGGCTTTATGCCACTAGAAACACCGGCCATGGAGTCGCTGCAGACGCTAACGGGAAAGTACGGTGAGGAAGGAGACCAGCTGATTTTCAAGATTTTAAATAATGGGGATTTTCTGGCTAAGGCAGATAAAGATGCGGTGCAAAAGGGTGACAGCAAAAAAACCAGTTTTTCTATCAGTAAGAAGGCTTTAAGGTACGATTTGACAGTACCGTTTGCTCGTTACGTGGTGATGAACCGTGGCGAGATAGCCATGCCATTTAAGCGCTATCAAATTCAGCCAGTATGGCGAGGAGACCGACCAGGAAAAGGGCGTTATCAGGAGTTTTATCAGTGTGATGCGGATGTGGTGGGTTCAGATAGTTTACTGAATGAAGCTGACTTGGTGCATATTTTTGATGAGGTGCTGAATTCGCTGGGGCTTGAAGGAGTAGTGATTAAGCTGAATAATAGAAAGATACTTTCAGGATTGGCTGAATGGATAGGCAAGTCTGATGACCTTACGAATCTCACCATTTCCATAGACAAATTGGATAAAGTAGGAGTAGAAGGTGTAGAAAAGGAGCTGCTGAATAGAGGTTTTTCTTCTGCTGAAATAGATAAGGTAAAATCATTTCTTTCGGTAAGTGGTTCTGTAGAAGAGAAATTGAATTGGATTCAAGCAAATTTAACTTCAGAAGAAGCCCAAAAAGGTGTTTCAGAAATCAAAGAAATATTGGAGTTGGTTTCTCTAACGGGAACTACCAAGGCAGAAGTAGAATTGGATTTAACTCTTGCCAGAGGATTGAACTATTACACAGGAGCCATCTTTGAAGTAGTGGTAAAAGACAGCGGAATGGGGAGCATCTGCGGTGGAGGAAGGTATGATGACCTTACGGGAATTTTTGGTTGGTCAGGAGTGAGCGGAGTAGGAATCTCCTTCGGAGCAGAGCGAATTATGGACATTATGAATGACCGAGACTTATTTCCTTCCGATACGGCCGTTACCACTGAAGTAATGTTTGTGAATTTTGGTAAAGAAGAAGAATCTTCCTGCATAAAATTAGCTGCGCAATTACGTAAAGAAGGCATCAAAACTGAAGTATATCCTTCTTCAGCCAAGATGAAAAAGCAAATGTCTTATGCAGATGCTAAGCGGATTCCTTTAGTGATTTTCGCTGGGACGAATGAGATAGCTGAGAATAAGGTTAAGGTGAGGAATTTAGCTACAGGAGAGGAGTTTATGGTAGAAAATCCTGCAGTTCAATTAGCTTCTGAAGTGAAAAGCGTAATAGGATAATTAGCATTTAAAGTAACGGTTATCTTTAAACCAGTGAAATCCTCATCCCTAATATCAGTATTAGAATACGTTCTTCTCTTAGTACTGATATTTCTAGTAGTATTTCTAAAATTAGGGAGCTTTCATTTAAGGTGGTGGGATGAATCCATGTTTGCAGTGAATGCGTATGAAATGCTGCAAAACGGCAATTGGTTTTCCCTCTATTACAATGGTGAACCAGATTTATTCAATACCAAACCTCCACTCACAGTCTGGCTTCAATGTTTGAGTATCAAGTGCCTCGGATACAATGAATTTGCGGTTCGATTCCCATCTGCACTTGCGGCTGCTGGAACAGTTCTCATGGTATTTAAAACACTCAGAGTAAACTCTAAACTATGGGCATGGAGCTCTTCGTTGGTTCTCTTGACTGCCTCTGGCTTTCTTACTTTTCACACTGGAAGAACTGGAGATGCAGATGCGCTAATGACTTTTTTCCTCACTTGTTCCGTGGTGAGTTTCTGGAGATTCTTGGAATTTGAATTACCTAGAAGCCTTTTGCTAACTGTTTTATTTACAGCACTCGCTGTTTTAACCAAACTACATGCAGGGTTAGTATTTATTCCAGTCTTTTTGGGATTCACCTTTTATGATACGAAGTGGAAGAGTGTATTTTCCTCACTCCAGTTTTGGGGTGCTTTGCTCATAGCTGTTCTCGGAGTAGGTGCAGTTTTCTATATGAGAGAATTAGACTCTCCTGGATACTTGAGTAAATTATTCTTAGCAGAAAGTGAACGTTTTGGAAATGCCATTCACGACCATAAAGAAACCTATCATTTTTATTTACAAGGACTGTTTGGTCAGCGTTTCGGTATATGGGTGGTGTTGTCTTTGCTAGGAGGATTTCTCATTTTTAAAGTAAAAAAAGGAAAGAGAATTCTTCAGTTGGCAGCCTTCTGTAGTTTGTTTTATTTATGCGTTATCACACTTGCCAAAACTAAGCTTCAGTGGTATGATATGCCTCTTTTCCCATTATTAGCTGTTCTAGGTGGAGCTGGAATCTCTTTTGTTATCCAGCAGTTATTTAATGAACAGAGAACAAAGTTTAAGTGGGCTTTTCTAGCCTTGATTTTTCTGTATCCATACAAGCTGATGTTTGACCAGTCTCAAGCTAATCAGGTTAGAAAAGGAGAAGCCAAGTTAGAAGCTAATTCTGTGTTCTTATATGAATCCATAAAGTCAGGAGAGTCATGTAAAGGTATTAAGGTGCTGCACACGAACTGGAACGGTAGCTTACTCTTTTACAAGTATAAACTGAAAGAGCTAGGGCAGGACATAGAGATAGTGAATGATTTAAATCGTTTCAAGAGAGGAGATGAAGTGCTAGTATCTGACAAAGAGCTAATTCAAGAATTACAAAAGAAATATTCACTAAATGAAATCCGTTCGATAGAAGAAACCAGTGTCTTTCTTCTTGAATGAGAAAATTATTCCGCCTATTTGTCCATTTCAGTGTAGCAGTTCTGTTGACCATCATCACCCAAACGGGAGGTCTGGTCTATCTCATTTCCATATTTCTAGCCAAGGGCTTTCACCTCAAGTCTAAACTGAAAAGAAGCGTTCTCTTTTTGCTTTTGTATTTGTTGTCTGTTTTTGTAGTAAATCCGCTCTTGTCACCTGTTTTTGGTAGAGAATTAGTGAAGAATTCAGAGGTAATTCAAGTTCATTCTGTGTGGTATCGGCTGTGCAATAGAACTTACGTCCGACCCGAGCTGAACGAGGCATTGCACCGCATGGAGCTAGACCTACAAAATGAATTACCTGGAATACAACTTGTGTACTTGGACGCTAATTTCCCCTACAGAGATGGTTTTCCGCTGCTACCTCATTTAAGCCATAATGATGGAAAGAAGATAGATGTAACTTTCATTTATGAATTAAATGGCAAACCAATTAACCTAAAACCCTCTAGAAGCGGCTATGGAATTTATGAAGACCCGCAAGATGGTGAATTCGACCAAACTAGATTTTGTAAGGAAAATGGATACTGGCAGTATGATTTTCCTAAATACCTGAGCCTAGGCTGCACCAATGAAGAATTAGAATTCTCTGCTTATGCTACTAGAATTCTGGCTCAAATCATAGCCAAGGAACAAGCCATA
>CAZTVP010000295.1:0-4153 GCA_964616995.1 uncultured Comamonadaceae bacterium | reverse complement strand
ATCAGTTTGTATAAAGAATTTTCACAAAAGCTAAACAAGACAGAAATGTGATAATGCAACCTTTCTGCATTAACATTTTTTGAAACCTTAGGATTTTCAGTTAGTTGAGTGAGGATAGCGACTTTAATATATAAAGTGTCACCTAGACACTTATAAGAGTTTTAAGACTTTCTAAAGCTTTTCCGCTACTAAGACTATCATGTGCTTTTTCTACACATTCAGAAATAGGATTTTGAGGATTAAACGTGTGAATGGCTAAACCAGCATTAGCCGCTACCACTGCATTTTGTTCAGCCGTTCCGTTTCCAGAGATGATTTTTTCGAATAATCCCTTGGCTTCTTCTATGGTTTCGCCTCCATAAATGTCAGATTCTTTTACGCGGTGCAATGTTAAATCTGCTGGGGAAAGCACTTCTTCTCCTTCATTCGAAGCCATTTTAAAATCTCCAGTTAGGGATACTTCATCATAACCATCCAGCGCGTGGAGTACTTTGTATCGAACTCCAGCTTCTTGTAGAATGAAATTGTAGATGCGTAGCAATTTCAAACTGAAAACACCAGAAATCTGATGGGTAGGACGAGCCGGATTTACGATAGGCCCGAGCATATTAAAAAATGTTTTAACGCCTAAATTTCTTCTGACTGGAGCTACAGATTTCATGGCTGGGTGGAATAGAGGCGCATGAAGAAAGGTGATGTTGCTTTTGTCCAGCTGTCGTTTTAAGGTATCTACATCATTAGTGAAGTTATAGCCTAAAGCTTCCAGCACATTAGAAGAACCGCAAACTGAACTTACACCATAATTGCCGTGCTTGGTCACTTTGTATCCAGCTCCAGCCACTACAAAAGAAGAAAGTGTACTTACATTGAAGGTGTTTTTACCATCGCCACCAGTTCCGCAGAGGTCTATGCTTTCTATTCCGCCAAGGTCAACTTTTAAGCATAAATCCAAGAGCGCATCTCTGAACCCATTCAGCTCGTCTTTACTCACTGTTCTCATTAAGAACACTGTTATAAATGCTGCTACTTGGGCATCATTGTACTCCTCAGCGGCTATTTTGGAGAGCACTTCTCTGGCCTCATCTCGGGTGAGTTTCTCGTGGTCGAAAAGGCGGTTTAGGATTTTTTTCATTCTATAAGCTTAAAAAATTCTCCATCATCACACGTCCATCTGGAGTCATTATAGATTCAGGATGAAACTGAACTCCGTAAACCGGTAAACTCTCATGATGAAAACTCATGATTTCTCCTTTTTCATCTTCTGAGGTAACCAGCAGCTCCTTTGGGAAGCTCTGTTTTTCGCTTACCCAAGAGTGGTAACGCCCGGCTTGGAAGTTTTTGTCTATTCCTTTGAGAAGCGGACATTCGACATCCGTTCTTACCAATTGGCCTTCTATGCCATGATAGACTTCTGGCAGATTCAGGAGCTTTCCCCCGAAATATTCTGTGAGTGCTTGGTGACCAAGGCAGACACCTAGAACAGGCTTTTGCACCGCTACGGATTTAATTATCTCAGGCATATTTCCTGCTTCTGATGGAATGCCTGGGCCAGGCGAGAGGACGATTTTATCGCTTTGCACCGAGTATTCTGCATCTACTTCATCATTACGTTTTACCTCCACATCATAACCACCTATAGCTTCTAAAATGTGCACTAGATTATAGGTGAACGAGTCGTAATTATCTATAACTAAAAGTTTTTTCATACTGTTTCTGCTAATTGGAGTGCCGACATCAGAGCGGCTAATTTATTATTCACTTCTTGGCATTCATTATCTGGGTTGGAACCTATGACTATGCCCGCGCCTGCTTGGAAGTGAAGCGTGTTTTTCTGACTTAAAAATGAACGGATTACTATGGCTTTGTTCATGGTGTTGCCATCTAAACTCATGTAACCAATGGCTCCCCCGTAAAATGTTCTGTGCTGATTTTCATAAGCTTTAATCAAGCTTATAGCCTTATGCTTAGGAGCACCGCTGAGTGTTCCCGCAGGAAAAGTATCTCCAAATACCCGTAGCAGTGTTTCTTCATCTTTCAGCTGACCAGTAACCTTACTCACTAAGTGAATAACATGCGAGAAGTACTGGATTTCCTTGTAATTATTCACTTTTACAGAGTGGCAGTTTCTACTGAGGTCGTTTCTGGCCAAATCCACCAGCATCACGTGTTCTGAGTTTTCTTTGGGGTCTAATTTTAACTTTTCGGCTTCTGCTCTATCATGTTCGTCATCTCCAGTTCTGCGGTAGGTTCCGGCTATGGGATGAATTTCTGCTTCTCCGTTTTCTACTACTAACTGCGCTTCTGGACTGGAACCAAAAATCTTAAACGAACCATAATCGAAGTAAAATAAATATGGAGAAGGGTTTATGCTGCGCAATGCTCTATACACACAAAAATCATCTCCCTTGAACTTTTGAGAAAATGCGCGGCTGAACACTACTTGAAACACATCTCCGCGCTGGCAGTGGTCTTTTCCTTTTCTGACTAGTTCTTTGAAGTCTTCATCGGTGAGGTTAGAATTGGTTTCTCCATCTCTGGAGAATGGAAATACATCTACATCTTGTCTGTTTAAGATGGACTCTATTCCTGACAGCTTGCTTTCATCTCCTTCTGGAATGTGCTCAATTAGCTCGAGCTCATTATTAAAATGATTGAAAACCAACACAAATCTATAGAACGCGTAATACATGTCAGGCATGTCAGTCGTTCTTTTGGAATAATCATATGTGTGAGAATCGAAGTATTGAGTGGATTCGAATGTAGAGAATCCGAAGAGGCCATGGCCGAAAGAACTTGTTTTATCCACTCCGGCCCTTCGACTATCGCTCAGGGACCTAGCATCTGTATTTTCATGAACTATGGAGTCTTTGAAGTTTTGTAGTTCTGCTAAAGCAGTTTGAGATTCGAGAATTCGTGATTCGAGATTATTGTTTTCTTGAATTTTTAGTTTGTTTCCTTCTATAGAAATCGATTTTAACGGTTCTAGGCAGATGAAAGATTTACTGTTGGCAGCGGAGTTATAATCTGTACTTTCTAGCAGCAACAGTTCACTGAAATGACTCCGTAGTTTTAGGTATGCACTCACAGGTGTTATGAGGTCTGCCAGTTGGGTTTTATGTTGGGTACTGAATTTCATTATTCTTATTCTTTAATTCTTGTAAAACGAAATCAAAGGTTGCTAAGCGTGTAAAGGCCTGGCGCGCAGAATGTCGAAGTACAAAAAAAGCGGCTTATCGAAGTGATAAGCCGCTTGGTTATATTTTTTACAACAATAAATGCGTTAGCTCACTTCGAACGGGTTCGAGGGGTGCCAGTGCCATATTGCCAGATTAAATTCCATATGAACAAAATTAAAGATTTAATCATATTCAGCCAATGATTTAAACGGTTGGCTGAAAATCATTTATTTGATATACCTTCGATGCGTGATAAGATTCCCAATGTATATCATAGAAGCAGTCTTTTTTGGATTTACAATATTCAACATCAGCCTGGTAGTGGCCAGAATTTTTTCTAAACGACCTAAGCTTGGAATGCGTTTTACAGATGTTGGTGATAGGATAATTGTTTGGAATGGGCTTATTTATTCGATTATCGTCATGTATCAGCTGGCATTAAGTTATCAGCTGATTGAATATTCAGAGAAGAACATCGGTGAAGAGATAGTGGTGTATGAAAATGGCCCTTATCTAATTTACCTTGCACAACTCTTAGCTTTGATTTTAGCAACTCAACTTTTTTGGATTTCTAGATTTAAGAAAAGGAATTATGTACGAATCTTACTTTCAGTGATTATTCTGTTTTCAATAAAATTTGAAAAGTATGTAATCATTATGACTAGTTTTCATAGAGACTATTTATTCTCCAGCATATTTGAGTATGAGGAAATATTTAAAGGTTCTATAATTGAATTAGGTGTTTTTCTCTTGGTTTTTTTGATCTCCTCGAACTTTAAAAGGACAACCACTGAAAAATCAAACTATGGATTTGATCATGACAAAGTCATAGATGAGAATATTTAAGAAGAAGGCTAATTTTTTAGGCTACCGCTAAAAATTCAGTCAGATTCACTTCTGAATTAAGTTGGAGCTTTTTTCTAAGCCTGTAGCGTGCCTTTTTCACTCCCTCAGGACTGATGCAAAGAATAGAAGCC
>CAZTVP010000294.1:0-4168 GCA_964616995.1 uncultured Comamonadaceae bacterium | reverse complement strand
TTAACTTTGCACCGCAAATTCACCGACTTGAAAGAAATTCTAAAATATTCCGTAGCACTGCTCATAGGAGCACTACTCACCTATGCGCTTATAAACAGCACCACGCCTAAGGCTCAGGACAAACAGTATGAAAAACACGTAGCCGAGAATTATAAAGTATTCTCACTAGCTGTGCCTTACGGACTTACGTTCTGTGACCAAGAAATACCATTAGAAAAACACCAAGTAGCAGAAAAATTAGATAGAGAATTACTGGTAAACACCTATTGGCATAGTAATACCTTTCTTATGATGAAACGTGCCAATAGATGGTTTCCCACCATAGAAAGGATATTAGCCGAAGAGAATATGCCAGATGATTTAAAGTATCTGGCACTGATAGAAAGTGGACTGACCAATGCTACTTCTCCTGCTGGTGCTAGAGGGTTCTGGCAGTTTTTAAAAAGCACAGGAAAAGCCTACGACTTAGAAGTAAACGATAATGTGGATGAAAGAAACCACGTAGAAAAAGCTACCAGAGCAGCTTGTGCTTACCTAAGAGAATCATACGAAAGATATGGCGACTGGGCATTAGTAGCTGCATCTTATAACATGGGGCCTGGAGGACTGAACAAAAGACTCAGAGACCAAAACCAAGACAATTACTGGGACTTAGCCCTGAACTCAGAAACCAGTAGATATGTGTATAGAATCCTAGCAGTAAAGGAGATCTTAAACAATGCTGGACAGTACGGTTTTAGAGTTAGACCTAAAGACCTCTACAAACCTTACAATTACAATGTAGTTAAAGTAGATACTACCATAAATGATTTGGTGAGCTTTGCTCAAGGGTTAGGCGTTTCTTATAAAGACTTAAAAGACCTAAACCCATGGTTAAGGCAGAGTACCCTTAAAAATAAATCTGGAAAGGAATACGAGATTAAGATTCTACAGCCTTAGAAATTGCCTTCTATTACTGTTATGTTATTTCTAACATCTCTTACTTCTAGAAGGTAATTAGCGCCTTCCTTTATCTGCAGTTCTTCCTCAAGTTTGGCTACAAGTCTGGCCGATTTATAATTGTAATACAAGGGAATAAACTCCCCATCAAATAGTAAAGAGTAAGAACTAATTCCACTGTTGTCATCCGTGATTTTAATAGAGATGTTTCCGCTGCGCAAATGTTTCTTCGGGTCAGACCAACTTACCACTGGTGCCGTTTCATCATAGTCTATGGTATAAATACCGAATTGTTTTACGCGTGTTCTAATCCAGCCATCTTTGTATTCTCCTCCCTGACCATAATAACGCCCCTTCTTAGGGTCATATCTTGTGATGAAAAACTTGCTAGAATCTCTGCCAGCTGTATTTTCAAGCTTGATACTGAGCCAACAGTAGTTCTGAACAGGAGTGAGCTCCTCTCCTATTTGAAACCTACCACTAAACTCATCCTCTTTTATTCGCTGCATGCTGATGAGGTCATCACTGAGCAGCCTTCTTGGTGGAATCCGAATAGAACAACCTTCTATCTCTAAGGAATTAGCTTCATCAAACCTGAGCAGCTTTGAACTAACTAGTTCATCTTTAACATTCTTCTTTTCATCCAACTGTATTTTCATATTCAGTGTGGATTTATTATCTGCTGCATCCCATACTTCTATGAGTACTTCATGCACCTCATTATCTGAGAGTTGGATGATTCCATTTGAATCCTTACTATAAATTTCTAGCGGATTACTTTCCATGTAAAAACACCTGTGAAAGCTGCTTTTCTCCTTTCTAAAGACTTCATAATTCTTATGCGCATTTATATACCTGTTTGTGCTAAAGTCAAGCGAATCCAACCGCATTTCATACTGCTGCTCTCCATCTAGACTTAGCCTAATTCTATAAACTCCGCACGGATTCCGAGAACTCGATAAATAATCGAGCGTGTGCACACTTAGTCCAGCTCTTTCACTAAGCTTCACTATTCCCGAAATGGTTTTTTGCCCATTCTTAGCTTTGGCATAATAACGGTCTGTATCGTTGACTTTGCCTCTAATGCTATCCGATAGATGTTCTACTAAAACTCCATTTATTAAAGGAAGCACATTGTCTTTTACCTCAAATCCTAACCGAAGTGGATTCAGCGGCTTTTCTGTATCTAAAGTTCTGACCTCAAAGTGCAAGTGCGGCCCTCCGCTCCTTCCAGTATTTCCTGTGTAACCGATTAACTCTCCGTGTTTTACAGGGAGCCTATTTTTGATTGGAAAAACATCTACTTCGTTTCGCTTAATTGCTTTTTGCGCAGCAGATAAAAAGCTAGAAATAGTATCATTATAGGAACTCAAATGCGCATAAACACTAGTATGTCCAGTCCCATGGTCTAAGTAAAGCACTTTACCATAACTAAACGGCCCCGTTTTAATCCGCCTCACCCATCCATCGGCTATGGCATACACCGGATAACCCGTTTTTCCATTGGTCTTGATATCTATTCCCGTGTGAAAATGATTCGACCTAAACTCCCCGAAATTCCCACTCAACACCATGGGTAAATCCACAGGATTTCTGAATTCTGGAGTCGTTAAACTATCCTGAGCATCAGTTTCCGCGGTGCAAAACACAGCTAAGTAAATCACCAAATAACACTTAAAAAACCTCAAGCTCATACCTTCGAAATTCTTAAAATACAGCTTTCATTTGGCTTGATTCTGTTCTATTCTTTCCACATTTTCTAATTCACAACTTGATGTAAAATTGTCTGTCATCATGTCGAACCACCCTACTTGATAAATATATTTGTAAGGTAGGATTTCTTAAGATGCTAACCTGATAATGGATATTTCCAACTTACTTCAAACCATAGAAAAAAATCTAGATGAGCTAAAGCTGAAAAATCAGTCTTTAAAGCTTAAAAATGAAGCGCTTACTTCTGAAAATTCCGATTTAAAAATCAGAATTCAGGACTTGGAAAACCTTCAGGTAACTACTGAAGAGTCTGCACAACCTTATTCCATCAATTCACTTACTTCTGAGAAATCAGAAAATGTAAAACTTAAAATTGAGGGATTAATAGAAGAAATAGATGAGTGCTTGGCACTTTTAAATAATTAGACTTACACATGAGTGAGGAAGTATCTATACAAGTTACTATAGGCGGAAGAAAGTATCCGCTTACAGTGGCTTCTAAGGATGCAGATATGATTAAGTCCATAGCTGCAGAATTAGATACGACCATTTCTGCGCTCAAAAAGAACTACGCTGTTCAAGATAAACAGGATTTATTAGCCATGGCTGCCCTGCAGGTAGCGGTTAAAAAAGCCTCTGGAAAACCTTCTCCTCCATCTAAAGAGAAAGAGCTTCCTGAACAGGTAGTGAACCAGCTGGAGCAGCTAGCCCAAAAGTCTGAGAAGTTATTATCTGATTTCTGAATTAATTCTTCAGTTAAAAAAACTGAGTAATGATAACAACGATTATAGCCGCAGTGGCCGGCTTAGTAATAGGAGCAGTTATAGGCTACTTTCTATTCATGAATACGCTCACTAAGAAAAAAGATGCGCTCATAGCTGAAGCTGAAGCCAAAGCAGAAACCATCAGAAAAGACAAGGAGCTTAAAGCCAAAGAAAAATTTCTAGCACTGAAAGAAAAACACGATTCTGCAATTAAGGATAGAAACCGTAAAATCCAGTCGGCTGAGGATAGAGTGAAGAACAAAGAAACCAAGCTCAATAAAGAACTAGAACATCAGAAAAGGTCTAAGAAGAACAATGAACGTTTACAAAAAGACCTTGAAGACCAAATTACCGCTGTAAAAACCAAGCAAGGAGAACTGGATAAAACCAGACAAAAAGCGGTTAAGCTTCTAGAAGAAATCAGCGGACTATCTGCTGAAGATGCTAAGACTCAACTGGGAGAGCAGTTAAAAGATCAAGCTAGAGCTAAAGCTTCTGAGGAGATTCAAGAGATTTTAGACGAGGCTAAACTAAAGGCAAATACCGAAGCTAAGAAGATAGTAATTCAGTCTATCCAAAGAGTAGCTACAGAACATGCCATAGAGAATTCAGTTTCTGTATTCAATATAGAGTCTGACGACATCAAGGGAAGAATCATAGGTAGAGAAGGAAGAAACATTAGAGCTTTAGAAGCTGCTACTGGAGTAGAGTTTATAGTAGATGATACGCCTGAAGCTATCATCTTGAGCTGC
>CAZTVP010000293.1:1315-4170 GCA_964616995.1 uncultured Comamonadaceae bacterium | reverse complement strand
CCGTTCTCTCCCATTATTTCTAGGCCATTATAAAACCAGGTATAACTAGCTAGATCATCTGTGGTGCTCAATTCACCATTAGAAAAAACGATAGAAATCTCAGGACATAAGGTAAAAGTTTCTGTAGTAAATGAACATCCGAACTCATTCGTGAGTTCACAGAAATAAACTCCTGGTTCACCTAATACCAAAAGGGAATCAGACTCTCCAGAAATAAGAGCATCGTTCAGAAACCATGTAAATGAATTGCCAGCTGCTCCATTAATTAATAATGAGTTAGTTTCTTCATTAAAACTCAGCTGTCCCTCAGGAACAGGAAAAACAGAAACTACCTCTTCATCATAAAGCTGCGCAGTTACTTCTAAGTTTATGGTGTAGTTTCCTGTGCTACCATCACTACTGAAAGGAACAGAACCTTGCTGAAGATTAGTGATGGTAAATTCTCCCAGCGGGTCATCATCTGTGAAAGTATCTTCATCAAAGAATTCCACCGTGTAAAAAGAGCTGTTTTCGTTCAGCACAACTCCTAGATCAGTAAACGAAGCAGATTCTACATCTACTGCCGCACTGCTGCTAAAGACGGTATTACCATCATCATCCGTAACTATGAAGTAAGGATCAGGAGATAGTACCCCAAAGAGTTCATCTGCATCACCATCTCCGTTACTAGAAATAGAAGTAAGATTAATTTCATTTAGTTCAAGCTGAAAAACTGTAGTTTCTAAACCTATGGTGTAATCTCCGGCATCTGTGTAAGACTGAGCCGAAGGATCGGCTTCGGTGGAGGTTTGACCATTCCCGAAATCCCAGTTGTACTGTATGAGGTCTGTTTCAAGTTCTAAAATAGATTCGGCATCTACTGCTAATTCTCCGCAGGCAGCCGTTCCGTTTAAAATGAAGCTGGCATTACTAGTTTCACCAGGCTCTACCGTGATAGGCGTTACGAAACCTTGTACAAACTCAGTTTCAAATCCTAATACTTCTACTCTGGCCTGAGCATTTATTAGCACTTCATAATCCCCGGGTAATACAGGTATTCCACATACTGTAGCGCAGCCATAATTTTCACCGTCTGATGGGAAAAAGGTGTTGTCATCATCATTTATGGTTAGTTCCAGACCAAAAGGAATTCCGTTGGATGAAATCACCTCCACCTCTATGAGCGTAGCTACGATGTCTCCTTGAGCTACTTCAGTAGGCAGGTAGAAAGTAATAGCCTGTTCATAATACTCCCCAGCGATAGCATTAGGCATTACTTCAGGACAAAGCGTAGGGAAAGTAGCGCCTTCACCACAGGTAAAATCTATTTCGCATGACGGACACTGAGCTTTGATGAAGCTTGAGATGAGTAAAAAGCTGGAAATCAGCACTTGATTTTTCATGAAAATGGATTTTGTTCACTTAAAATTAACGAATACAAACGAGTAGCGGGGATTTAAAAGAATATCTTTGCACCGCAATTAATGAAAATCTATATGAAAACTTTTATTCTTTCTGTAGCAGCGCTGCTGTTCACAATTCTTACTACCGCACAGGTGACTATTAATGAAGTAGATGCCGACACCCCTAGTTCAGATGTTCTAGAATTTTTAGAGCTTTACGCGCCTTCTGAAACATCTTTAGATGGGCATGTTTTAGTATTCTTCAATGGTTCTGGCGGAGGAGCCGCTTCTTATTTCGCTCTAGATTTAGACGGTCTTACCATTACAGATAATTATTTTGTAATTGGTAATGCTGATGTACCTAACCTAGATTTAGAAATCTCGACTAATAGCATCCAGAATGGAGCCGATGCTGTAGCGCTATACCAGGGTTCAGCAGAAGACTGGCCTAATGGAACGGAAGCTTCTACCATAGGTTTAGTAGATGCTGTGGTGTATGACACCAATGATGATGATAACACTATGCTTTTAGCATTACTTTCTTCAGAAGATGGATGCGCGGTGCAAATTAATGAAGCTGAAAATGGACAAAGCGATGAGGACGCTATAGCCAGAGTTCCAGACGGTGGAACCGCTTTATGTTCTGCTGACTTTGTGGTTCAAGCACCTTCTCCTGGTGCGTCTAATGTTCCTTCATGTTTTGGAGGTGAGTTAAGCTTCTCTGATAATTCTACGGAGATCACTTTATGTGTAGATGATGATGCTATAGAACTAATAGATTTTAGCGTAGCTAATAATGCTGGAGACAATTTTATCTACTTGATTACTGATGGAGATAATGTAATTATAAATACTTCTAATGGAGAAACCATAGACTCTTCTACGCTACCAGAAGGAATATGCAGAATTCATGGTGTAGCATACAATGGTATGCTTGACATGGAGACTGCAGCAGCTGGAGAAGATGCTGTAGATATAGCTACTGACGGAGATTGTCTTTCGTTTTCTTCTAACTTCTTAACTGTAGAAAGAAACATCTGTTTTCCTCCATGTGATGGTGGAATGGTAATGAGCAGTGAGGGAGATGACGTTTTAGTTTGTTTAGATGATGAAGCGGATCTCATAAGCTTCTCTAACAATACGCTAAGCCCAGATGCTGAATATTGGTTCGTTATTACGGATGAGAATAACTTCATAGAAGGTTTAATAACTGAAGAAGAAACTGATTTTAACGCCTTAGGAGACCAGAACTGGAGAGTATGGGGAGTAAGCTACTTAGGAGATGTAGATGAAAATACTATAGAAGTAGGAGATCCTCTTTTTGGGTTTAGTGCTACTGAGTGTGTGAGTGTTTCAGAAAACTTTATTACGCTTACACTTCAGGAATGTGTGGCTGTAGAAGGTTGTGGAGATTTATTTTTCTCTGAATACATAGAGGGTTCAAGTAACAATAAATGTCTGGAAATATATAAC
>CAZTVP010000293.1:0-1305 GCA_964616995.1 uncultured Comamonadaceae bacterium | reverse complement strand
CCAGTTACCTGTTTCTTTATCAGATTACCAGTTGGTTAACTGCTCTAATGGATGTGATACTGAAGGTGTGTGGGACTTCACAAACGATATATTTGGAGATGCCATTATAGCTCCAGGAGATGTTTACGTAGTAGGTCACCCAGACGCTTCCTCAGCAGAAATCTTAGCTGAAACAGATGTTGATTTCACATTCCTAGGAAATGGAGATGATGCCTTTGGACTTCAAAAAATCAGTACTGGAGAAGTACTGGATATAATAGGTACTACCTCAGCTATGGATGTAGGTGACGGGTGGACAGTAAGTGGCGTAGAAAACGGAACTAAAGAGCATACGCTTGTTAGAATGGAAACTATCAATGAAGGAAACACTGACTGGGAAACTGCTCAGAACGAATGGATAGTGTATGACCAAGATGATTTTAACTATGTAGGAAGTCACACCATTATTCCTTGTACGGTGAATGATGATCCTCAGATTTTCTTTGGTGCTGCTTCTACCATCGTAGAAGAAAACGTAGGAACTGCATTTGTAGAAATAGATGTGATTAATCCATTAGATGAGAACATGACTGTGGAGGTAATAATCACAGGAGGTACAGCAGTTAGTCCAGATGATTATGATGGTTCAGCTTTTCCTATTACAGCCACTCTTGTAGGAGGTTCAGATGATGCTATTGCTATCTCTATTCCTATAGTAGATGACATGCTAGAAGAAGACGCTGAAACTATAACCCTAGAGTTAGTCAACCCTTCTAATGGAGTTACACTAGGAAACTCAATGTTCACACTTACTATAAATGAGAGTGACGTAGTTATCCCTGTTTTGAACATAGCAGATGTTACCGGCATTGACGCTCAAGGAGTAGCTGAAAGTGAGGATTTAGAATGTGAACTTAGAGGAGTGGTTTATGGAGTAAATATGAGACCTTCTGGTTTACAGTTTACACTTATAGATCCTACAGATGGAATAGGAGTGTTCAGCTTTGAGCCTGTTTCAGATTACGAAGTAAATGAGGGGGACAGTATTCATGTAGTAGGAGTTATAGATCAGTTTAATGGTCTGACTCAAATAGCCGTGAGTTCTGTAGAACTTATTTCTTCTGATAATGATTTAATAGAACCTACAGTAGTAACGTCTTTAGGTGAAGAAACTGAGAGTGCACTTATTAGAATAGCTTGCGTAGAATTAGTAGATGCTGCGCAATGGACGAACACAGGTGGAGGGTTCAATGTAGATATTACAGATGGAACTAACACTGTAACCATGAGAGTAGATGCTGACACAGATGTATATGGAACAAACCC
>CAZTVP010000292.1:0-4180 GCA_964616995.1 uncultured Comamonadaceae bacterium | reverse complement strand
TTTAACTTCTCCTGCGAATAGCTCAGCTATAACTGATCCGTTTAAGTTATATACTGCTATAGTTACCTCGTCAGCTTTAACAGAAGAGAACTCGAAGTTAGCCTTACCGTTAGTAGGGTTAGGATATACTTTAGAGAAGTTCACTTCTGTTATTCCTAAGTCTCCTTTATCCGCTACAGCTTCAGCTACTAGCTCTACTAACTCATCTCCAAGGTCAGCGAAAGAGATAGTCTGTGTATGACTTACAGAGTTACCTGAACAGTCAGTAGCAGTCCATGTTCTTTCTATAGAGTATTGTGGACAACAGTCAGCATCGAAAGCGAAGTCTCCCTGGAACATGTCTAGTTCTTCTTCTATTTGGTTAGCAGCATCTACATAAAGACCTGAAGCGAAGAACCATCCACCGTTTCCATACTGATCGTTCACATTGTTAGCACCTAGTCCTACTTGGTAACCATAGTAGAAGTTCTGCGGAGCGTGAGAAAGGTTGAATAATGAACCTTCTAAGTCACCTAGTCCAGTTAATGTAGCATTACCTGCAGACATGATGTAGTAAGTCCAGTTCTCATACTCTGCAGTTTCCTCAGCAGTTTCACAGTCATCTTTGAAATCTGTAGGGAAAAGTTGGTTAGACCAGTCATTCCATCCAAGACCGTTCTCGAAGTGTACATCTATCTCAAACTGAGCGTCAGCGTTATCTACCGCTTGTACAAGTCCAGTTAAGTGAGCTGTTCCATCTTCGAATTCAACGAAGTTAGCTGAAACAGTAGTGTAGTACTCGTATCCTGGGAAGTCAAAGAACTTAAGTGACCAGTTAGGATCATTATGACATACTGGAGTAGCTGGAGTACTAAGTACACAGTCAGCTATAGAACCTTCTTGAGGTTGGTCTCCTATGATTACTTCAGTGTAAGATACTTCTACGTCATCACAGTTATCAGTAGCTGTAACTTCAATAGGAGCAGGTATTTCATCCTCACAATCTATAACTAGATCAGCTGGTGTGCTTGAAAGAATAGGAGCTTCTGTATCCTGGATAGAAATAGTGTATGAAATAGGCTCAGCCTCATTTCCACACTCATCTTGAGCATAGTAAGTTACTATGATTACTCCATTTCCACACTCATCTAAATCTGAATCAGTAGTAAATGTTACTTCAGCAGTAGAGCAGTTATCAGAAGCAGTTACTTCTTCTATAGCAGGAGCTTCACACTGTACTTCTACATCAGATGGCTCATTGTCAAAAGTAGGAGCCTCATCATCGAAGATAAGTATCTGTTGAGTAGCCTCAGACTGGTTTCCACAAGCATCAGTAGCTATGAATGTTCTTTCGATTAGTGTAGTACAAGCATCTTGTTCTAAGATTTCTTGAGTAAAAGTTACGTCAGCACCGTTACAGATATCACTAGCTGTAGCCATTCCGTAGTCTGGAGCCTCATCACATGGGTGAGAAAGATCTGCAGGAACCATAGTGAATTCTGGAGCAGTGTTATCTACAAACATAATAGTTTGAGTAGCAGTAGCTTCATTTCCACAAGCATCAGTAGCAGTAAACGTTCTAGTAATTATTTCCTCACAAGAATCATCATTAGACTCTTCAGTTACGGTAATAGTTACTTCATTACAAGCATCCTCAGCCTCAGCCATAGCATACTCCACTAGAGTTCCACACTCATAAGTTTCATCAGCTGGTACGAATATGAAATCAGGAGCTTGAGTATCCACTACAGTAATAGACTGGTCTACGATAGTCTCATTTCCACAAGCATCTGTAGCTATCCAAGTTCTAGTGTAAGTAGCCTCACATGAATCTCCTGTTTCAGAGTTTTCAGTAAGTACGCTTAATTCCAAATCACAGTTATCAGTAAAAGTAACCTCATCGAAAATTAATTCTTCTGTACACTCTATAGTGTAATCTTCTGGGTTAGATGAAGCTACAGGAGCAGTCTCATCAAATAGATCTATGATTTGAGTAAATTCAGAAGCATTACCACAAGCGTCTGTAGCAGTGTAAACTCTGATTACTTCACCTGCACATCCGCCAGAAACTGGGCTATCTGTATACGTAATAGTGTATTCATTACAGTTATCTGTAACATCTACTAGTACGGCATCTATGATGTTATCACACTCCATATCTAAAGATGGCTCACCTGTGATTACTGGAGCAGTTGTATCCTCGATTAGGATTTCTTGAGTAGCTGTAGCTTCATTTCCACAAGCATCAGTAGCTATGAAAGTTCTAACTAGTATTCTAGAACAAGAGTCACCTGAAGCATCATCTTCCATAACGGTAATAGTAACCTCATTACAGTTATCAGTAGCCTGTGCCATTCCATAGTCAGGAGTTTCATCACACTCATGTGTGAATCCAGCTGGTACGAATGTGAATTCTGGAGCTTGAGTATCAGTTACTATGATTTCTTGAGTAGCCTCACTAGAGTTACCGCACTCATCAGTAGCTGTGAATATTCTAGTGATCACTTTCTCACATGTATCACCTGACTCTGAGCTGCTCACGCTAATAGTTACATTTCCGCAGTTATCTTCTGCAGCTGCCATTCCATACTCAGGAGACTCATCACATTCGTGAGTAATAGTTCCTGGAACAAAAGTGAATTCTGGAGCTTCGTTATCAGAAACTTCTATAGTTTGACTTCTGTCTGTGAAGTTATCACAAAGGTCAGTAGCTCTCCATGTTCTGGTTAGGGTGTAAGTTTGAGGACAGTCACCGTCTTCTCTTTCCTCTCCTAAGTACTCGATAGAAACTTCAGAGCAGTTATCTTCAGCATCTACTAATTCAGATACTTCAGGAAGATCATCACAATCAGCTGTCATATCTAATGGGAAAGCAGTGAATTCTGGAGCAGTCTCATCGAATAAATCTAATATCTGAACAAAAGATGACTCATTTCCACAAAGATCAGTAGCATAGTATGTTCTGATAACTTCACCAGCACATCCTCCTGATACCATTTGATCTACATAAGTTATAGTTACTTCATTACAGTTATCCTCAACATTTACAAGGATGTTATTATCTATAGCATCACATGGCATATCTACAGATGCAGGACCAGTAATTTCAGGAGCAGTAGTATCTTCAATATAGAATTCTTGAGTAGCCTCTGCAGAGTTACCACAAGCATCTGTAGCTATGAAAGTTCTTACTATCACTTTAGAACAAGAGTTACCTGACTCTTCATCAAACTGGCTATAAGTAACACCACTACATAAGTCTTCAGCTATGGCCTCAGTAGCAGGAACTTCTTCATCACACTCTAACGTTATGCTAGCTGGTACGAAAGTGAATTCAGGAGCGGTATAATCATAAATTTCTATAGTTTGAACACCCATAACATAGTTACCACACTCATCTTCAGCTCTAAATACTCTAGTTATAGTTCTTTCACCATCACATTCACCTTCTTCTTCAGATGGAGTAACAGAAATAGTAACTTCACCACAGTTATCTTCTGCAGTAGGCATTACTACTTCAGGAATAGCTTGCTCACAGCTTAAAGAGAAATCCGCTGGGAAAGAAGTGAATACTGGATCTGTAGTATCACTTACTACCACATTTTGAGAATCTGAAGTTTCATTTCCACAGTAATCAGTAGCCGTCCAAGTTCTTACAATAGTAAAGTTGTTAGGACAATCTCCTTCTAAAACTTCCTCAGAGTAAGAAATACTAACTTCTAAACCACAGTTATCAGTAGCCTCAGCACCTTCAGCAGTAAAGTAATTTCCGTTTTCAAGAAGTGCTACCTCATCACACTCAGCTGTATCATCAGCTGGAACTTCTAATTCAGGAGCAGTAGTATCTAAAAGAGTGATGTACTGAGTAGCAGAAGAAGAATTTCCACAGATATCAGTAGCAGTATAAACTCTTTCGAGAACTCCCATACATCCACCAGAGTTTAATTGGTCTTCATAAGTTAATTCGATATCACCAGCACAATTATCAGTAGCTTCAGCGAATAACTGATCAGCTTCATTGCACTCAGCAGAAATAACAGCTTCTAAAGTGATTTCAGGAGCAGTATTATCTTCCACGTTAATAGTCTGAACAAAAGATGACACGTTACCACAAAGGTCTTCAGCCATCCAAGTTCTTGTTAAAGTATATTGGTTATCACATAGACCATCTTCTCTTACCTCAGTAGCATCTAGAGTGAAA
>CAZTVP010000291.1:0-4198 GCA_964616995.1 uncultured Comamonadaceae bacterium | reverse complement strand
ATTTTCCTACAGTAGATAGCCCAAACCCTGAAGAAAAGTCTGCGCTGAAAAGAGCCATGGAACTAGCTGATAAAGAAAATGCTGATTTAGTACTAGGAACAGACCCAGATGCAGATAGAGTAGGAGCAGTGGCTAGAAATGCTGCTGGAGAGCTCACACTGATAAATGGAAATCAAGCGTGTGCGCTTATCGTGTATTACAGGTTAGAACAGTTAAAAGCACAGGGAACTATTCCCGCCAATGGATTCATAGCCAAAACCATAGTAACGAGTGACCTGATTTCTAACATGGCTGCCCATTATGGAGTTAAGCTATATGAGACCTTAACAGGGTTCAAATGGATAGCCTCTGTAATTAGAGACCAAGAAGGAAAAGGAGTCTTCTTAGGTGGGGGAGAAGAGAGTTACGGTTATCTGGTGGGAGATTTTGTGAGAGATAAAGATGCGGTTATCAGTTCCCTCGTGCTGAGCGAATGTGCTGCTTGGGCGGCTTCTAAGGGAAAAACATTGATAGATATTCTGGATGAGATTTACCTGAAATTCGGGCATTTCAGAGAGCGTTTGATTTCTGTGGTGAGAGAAGGAAAAGCAGGAAAAGAAGAAATACAAGAAATTATGGATGGGTTCAGGTCTAATCCTCCTGAAAGCTTAATAGGTTCTAAAGTAGTTCAGGTAAATGATGTGCTCACAGGGAAATCCATGAATAAAACCACAGGAACCGAAACTACACTTGATTTACCATCATCAAACGTAATTCAGCTGACTTTAGAAAATGGGTTGAAATTCACGGCACGACCTTCAGGAACTGAACCTAAGATAAAGTTCTATTTTAGTGTTAACTTACAGGCTGATAATGAAGCCGAAATCCGTTCACAGGAAGTAGAAATGAATGAAATGATAGATGGAGTGGTGAAGGAGTTGGGTGTTTAATCCACCACCTCATCCTTAACCTCATTGAAATTCTTTACTACTTGTTCGTAGAGTTTACTGTTTTGCACCGCGGGAATAACTGTGGAGCCAAATTTAAGTGCAGGTTCATACATTAGGCTGGATTCTTTTCTTTCTGCGGTTAAAAGCATTTCACCTTTATCTACACTCTGCAGTAGCATGAGTGCACCGCTTATTATCAATCCCATTTTAAGTAAACTAAACAGAAGCCCAGCTATGCGGTTTACTATGCCTAACTGTACCACTTTAATCATGCCGTCAAGCATGCGGCCGAAGAAGTAAACGGCTACAATTAATATCACGAACACGAGCCCAAATGCTATGGCAGGAAGCCACTGCTCACTCCACTCTGTATTTTCGCTAAGCCATACACGCATGGGTTCAGAGAACTTAATAGCGCCATAAATACCCACGGCCAGAGCCAATAGTTTAGTGATTTCTAGGATGAATCCTTTTCTAAAACCTTGGTAACCGGCCCAGGCCAGCGGAATAATTATTAAAATATCCAGTACAGACATAATGCTAACTTTATCGCTTTAATCTGATACCAAGGATACGCATGAATGAGGAGCATTATAGAAAGCTGGAGCGAATGTATTTACAAGCCAATGTAAATAGAATGATTTTCGATACGACTAAGATTCACATCAGTCATGGCGGGGCTGAGGTGAGCATGGAGGTTTCTGATAAGTTCCACCACCGCGCAGGAGCTATGCACGGAGCATTTTATTTTAGAATGTTGGATGATGCTGCCTACTTTGCAGCGCTGTCTGTGGAGCATGAGTATTTTTTACTGACTAGCTCTTTTCAGTTGCACTTGCTAAGGCCTGTAGCTTCTGGAGTGATTCGAGCAAGAGGTGAGATTCGGACTCAGACTGCCAGCACCTTTGTTTGCACCGCTAGTTTATTGAATGAAAAAGGAAAAGAAATAGCGCTGGGCACGGGAACTTTTATGAAGAGTAAAATGAAATTATCTAAAGAGATAGGCTATGAATAAACCCCAGATTAGAAAGGCAGCTCCTAAGGACATGCAAGCTGTGGTGGAGTTAATTACTGAGCTGGCGGTTTATGAAAAAGCACCTGAACAGGTGGAGATAACGGCAGAACGGCTCATTAAAGATGGTTTCGGAGAGCATCCTCAGTTTTATATTTTACTCGTTGAGCTGGATGCGGAAATTATAGGGATGGCTTTTTATTATTATAAGTACTCCACATGGAAGGGCAGGTGTTTGTACCTGGAGGATCTAGTGGTAAAAGAAGAGCACAGAAAATCTGGTGTTGGAAGTCTATTATTTGAAGAGGTTATACGCGTTGCAAAACACGAAAAAGTAAAACGGATGGAGTGGCAAGTTTTAGATTGGAATGAACCCGCTATCAAGTTCTATAATAAGTATAATGCTGAGTTAGACCCAGAGTGGATGAACGGCAGGTTTTACTATCCTGAGCTTCAGAGATTCGAATAGTCTGGGTGTTTTTAATCTTCACGAAAAGTGATTTCTGAGGGTTTTTGATACTAAAATTTCAAACTAATTTTTACCGTGGTAGGGTTTTTTCTATACCTTAGTGTAATATTTACACAAACTGTGTAGAGCTAACCTATTTAAAGAAGTGAAATCAAATTCTAATATCCGTTTAGAGGTGTCTGAAAAACAAGCGCTTAGAGCTTGTGATTGGATAAAAGAAATTTCCTCTTTGCTATCTCTTAAAACTGTAGTTTACTGTTTCCTAACTACACTAATTACATTAGGTTCATTTTCTAGTTCATTGTCTCAAGAAGAAGAGGATACACTAAAAGTTAAAAAAGCTCCATTAGAAGGTTTTACTATTAGTGGAAACTACAGATTCTTTGCGCAGCACAGGTATTTTACTAATCCGTATGTAAGTGATGTAGTGAATGGAGAACCCATAACACTTCAAGAAAGGTCAATACTAGTAGGAGATGCATCTCAGCTTCCTGAACTTACTTTAAATATTAGCGGGAGACCCACTCCTAAGACTTCATTCGGAACTGACTTGGTGGTTTGGAACCAGAATAACGGAAATTTCGACTACTACAGGAATCTACAGTTAGGTATAAATCTTTATGGAAACTTTACCATTGAATATGCTAACGTGGGAGTTAGAGCAGGTGGAATTCACTGGCATAGTATGACTCCGTTTACCATGCGTTCATTCTCTGGTTATAATAGGTTCAGCCTTTTTGACAGAGCTCCATGGGATCCGCAGTTCAATCAGTTGGATAAGCGTTATTCAGATTACTATAAAAACGGTGCTATTTCTCAAGACCAACGTTGGGCTCAGCAGGCGGTTCAGGGTATGATTCTAGATGTAACGGAGCTACCATTGGGATTCGCTGTGAATCTGATGTATGGAAAAACTCAGAACGCAGGATCAGCCTTTGTGGATTTAGGTATTAATCCTAATGATTCTACTAATAATCAGTTTATTAAGTTCTTCAACAATACCATTCCTAATAATGCATTCGGAGGAAGGTTAATTAAGACATTCAAAGCAGGCACAGTTAGCTTGAATTCATTCAACCGATTGACTTATGCTGATGAAGAAGCCACTCAGGAAATAAGAAACAGTGTAAACACTGTAGAGTTTGAATTTACTAAACCTAAATGGTCAGTTTACGGAGAGCTAGGGTTAGCACAGTATGAAGACCCATTCCAAGATTTAGAAAGAGGTGAGCTTATCTCATTAAAGCTGAGGTTGAATGAAAAACTGACCAGACTTCCTATAGAGTTTCATTACTACAGAATATCTCCTAACGCTATTAATAACAATGGAGAATTCGTCAATACCTCTGTAATAGAGGCTCAGTCTGCTGCTGCCACGGGAGATTTGGTTATAGGTGCTAATGGTGTTCTCCAGCAGAGTGGTAGTGCTATGCTAGCTCTGGGTCAAATGGCTAACAACCGAGAGGCGTTCAGCATAAATACGGAATTAGAAACTAAAAATTTAGTCATCTCTCTCGGTAACAGCTTAGGAAAGGAATTAGTGAATCAGAATAATGTTATCACCTACGGACATATCGTAAACGGGCTGACTATGTCTAGATTCTGGAGATGGTTCTTTCCATCTAACGTAGGTCCTTATGATAGAACTAGTGTGTTATTCAGAGGGGTATATGAAAATGTAAACCTTACAGATTTAGCAGATGATGGTTCTGTAGTAAACGATAAGTTCTTTAATAACCTAGAGTCACAGATTAAGGGAAAGTACCGAGCTTTTGGACATGAAAGTCA
>CAZTVP010000290.1:0-4203 GCA_964616995.1 uncultured Comamonadaceae bacterium | reverse complement strand
TACTACTGAGCTTTGGTTATAAGCCACGTAATGTCTCTTCATTAAGTTGGCTATTACCACTTTTAAGTTTTCCTTCTCTTCTCCTTCCTCATAATCTTTACACACGTTAATGATATTCAGAATATTCTTTCCGTAATGACCATATTTAAGCTGAGTCTGTGGGTAATGAACTCGCTTTGGCTTTTCTGCTAACTCCTCAGGAGCAGGCTTTGGATAAGGAGCGTCTACATCCAGTTGAAAATTGCTTATGATATGCAGATGGTCCCACAGTTTATGCTTGTAATCTTCTAAATCTCTTAAGTGCGGACTTAACTGGCCCATTACACTAATTACTGCGTGAGAAGCTTTTGTACGCTCTTCTTTATCTTCTAATTCCAGAATATATGCCACCATATTATGTACGTTTCTTCCGTACTCTGGTATGATTAAATCTGGTCTGTTTGAGTTGTATTCCATATAATTTCTTGGTCTATCTGCGGTGCAAAGGTAATCTTTCAACCGAATTAACATTTCTACTTAGCCTGAATTATGCGTGGTGCTATCTCCATTTGAATTCAGTAAGATTCTAGACAAATTTGGATTCGCAAAAGTATAGCACTGTGCTTAATCGAGAATCTTCACCTTGGCAAATCTCAGTAATAATTGTTTATGTCCTACTTTAGGGAAGAAGACTGTAGCTTTTCTATTAGGAGCTTCGCCTTCAGTAGAGATTACTTTTCCCTTCCCGAATTTTTCATGCATTACTTCCATGCCTGTATTAATAAGGCTGGGGTCGTCTGCCTCAAATTTAGAAGTAGATGAAGTAGTCTGGAATTTTCTTACGGGTTTAAAATTATTAGCTGAGAAATTTTGTGCTCCTGAAAACCGCATTCTTTCCTGGTCAAAGGAAAAAGACTTACGTTGTTTAGGTAAAGATTCAGTCGGGAAGTCAATGAATCTATCATCTATCTCATCTATGAATCTACTGGGTTCGCAGTGTATGAGATTTCCCCATCTAAATCTAGTCTGGGCATAACTTAAAATGAGCGACTTTTCAGCTCTAGTAATGGCTACGTAAAATAATCTTCTTTCTTCTTCAAGGTCAGCTCTTGAGTTTAGAGATAACTGAGAAGGAAACAAGTTCTCTTCTAAACCTACTACAAAAACAACTGGAAATTCTAATCCTTTAGCCGCGTGAATAGTCATGAGTGAAATCTTAGGCTCATCATCTTCCTTTTCGTCTGCGTCTGTGAGTAGAGCTACATCCACTAAGAAATCACTAAGCGTGCTTACTTCAGTTTCACTGTTGTCATCTGTAAACTCCTTTATACCATTCAGAAGCTCCTGAATATTCTCAAATCGACTTATTCCTTCAGGTGTTTTATCAGAACCTAGCTCCCTAAGAATTCCAGTGGTTTTAGCCATTTCTTTAGCTAAATCATAAGCGTCAGTATTGTCTAATCGAACGCTAAAACTTCTAATCATACTGTGAAAAGACTCGAGCTTAGCAGCTGTTCCAGAGTTGATTTTTAGATTCTTGCTTTTAGGGTCTTCTATGACATCCCACAAGCTGCATTGATTTTCACTAGCAGCTACTATGATTTTATCTACGGTGGTTTTTCCTATGCCTCTAGCTGGATAGTTAATCACTCTTTTAAGTGCTTCTTCATCCTTGCTGTTGGCAGCCAATCTGAAATATGCCAGCAAATCCTTTATTTCTTTCCTCTGATAAAAGGAAAGACCTCCGTAAATCTTGTAATTCAGATTTAGTTTTCTCAGGGCTTCCTCAAAGCTCCTTGATTGAGCATTGGTTCTATATAGGATAGCAAACTTGTCGTTCGACAATTGTTCGTTATTCTTTATGCTGAAAATTTCATTGGCCACAAATATTCCTTCATCATTATCTGATAGAGATTTATGTAGCTTAATTCGATTTCCAGAATCATTAGAAGTCCATACTTCTTTTTCTATCTGGTCTTTATTATTAGCTATGACGCTATTGGCTGCCTCTACTATAGTTTTAGAACTTCTGTAATTCTGTTCTAGTTTATAGAGATTGTAATCTGGATAATCTCTTTTAAAGTTGAGGATATTCTGAATATTGGCTCCACGGAAGCTATAAATGGATTGAGCGTCATCACCTACTACACAAATATTTTCATGAGCAGCAGCAAGCTGTTTAATAATTAGGTATTGACTAAAGTTGGTGTCTTGATACTCATCTACTAGTATGTACCTGAATTTATGCTGGTACTTATTTAAAATTTCCGGAAAGTCTCTGAGAAGAACGTTAGTGTTAAACAGTAAATCATCAAAGTCCATGGCTCCCGCTCGAAAGCATCTTTGAACGTACGCTTTATATATAGTACCCAAAGCTGGTTTTCCTGTCCTTTTATCTTCTTCCTGTATTTCAGGATGATTAGCGTATTCTACGGCTGAGATGAGATTGTTTTTTGCACCACTGATTCTGCCATATACATTACCCACCTTATAAACCTTATCATCTAACCTTAGTTCTTTGATTATACTTTTTAAGAGGCTTTTAGTGTCTTGGGTATCGTAAATAGTAAAATTAGAAGGATAGTTCAGTTTATCTGCTTCTATCCTAAGGATGCGGGCAAATATGGAGTGAAATGTTCCCATCCAAATATTTCTACCTTCGTCTTCACCTACTATAGCGCTAATCCTAGATTTCATCTCTCTAGCAGCTTTATTAGTAAAGGTGAGTGAAATGATATTAAAAGGGTCTACTCCTTGTTTAATAAGGTGTGCTATTCTATAGGTGAGCACTCTCGTTTTACCTGAACCAGCTCCCGCTATGACCATCATAGGGCCATTAATTTGTTCTGCTGCCTTTCTCTGCTGTTGATTTAAGTCTTGGAGGAAATCCATGGTTCAAAATTACTTAAACCACCAGTGATTTAGGACATATAAAACTAAAAGTAATAAATCGATTAAACGCCTGTTTATCAAGGTGAAAAGTGTGAGTTGGTCGATAATACTCAAAATGAAGCTTGTGGCTAAGAATAAATTTTGGAAATTATTAAATACATGGTATTGGTATCTATAAAAAGATTTGTACATTTGCACCCCCAAAAAATTGGAGGGGAAGAATATTGCATTTATATAAAGTTTAGAACAAACACAGAATGCCAACAATACAACAGTTAATCAGAAAAGGAAGGACAAGTAAAGTCGTAAACAGCAAGTCTGCTGCTCTGGATTCATGTCCGCAAAGAAGAGGTGTATGTGTAAGGGTTTACACCACTACACCAAAGAAGCCTAATTCAGCTATGAGAAAAGTTGCCAGAGTTAGACTTACGAATGGTAAAGAAGTGAATGCATATATAGGTGGTGAGGGACATAACCTTCAGGAACACTCAATAGTTCTAGTTAGAGGTGGAAGAGTTAAGGATTTACCTGGTGTAAGATATCACATCGTAAGAGGTGCTTTAGATACAGCGGGTGTTGAAGGTAGAACTCAAAGAAGAAGTAAGTACGGTGCTAAAAGACCAAAGAAATAATAGCTGAACCATGAGAAGAAGAACGGCCAAAAAACATAGAACGCTTCCAGATCCACGTTTCAACGAGGTTCTAGTAACTAAGTTCGTTAATAACCTTATGCTCGATGGAAAGAAGAACACTTCTTTCAAAATTTTCTACGATGCCATAGATAAAGTTTCTGAAAAGACTGGTGAGGATGGATTAGAGCAGTGGAAAAAAGCACTAGAAAACATTACTCCAGCAGTAGAGGTAAGAAGTAGAAGAGTAGGTGGTGCTACTTTCCAAATTCCAATGCCGATCAGAGATAGCAGAAAGCTAAGCATGGGGATGAAGTGGTTGATAAGCTATGCTAGAAAAAGAAATGAAAAGTCTATGAGTGAGAAGCTAGCTGGTGAAATCATAGCTGGAGCTAAAGAGGAAGGAGCGGCTTTCAAGAAGAAAGAAGATACTCATAGAATGGCTGAGGCTAATAAAGCATTCTCACATTACAGATATTAAGATTAAGAAATAGCATTTACGATATAGGAAAATGTCAAAAAGAGATTTAAAATACACGAGAAACATTGGTATAGCAGCGCACATTGATGCTGGAAAAACCACTACTACCGAAAGAATACTTTATTACGGAGGTGTTAGCCACAAAATAGGTGAGGTGCACGATGGAGCGGCTACTATGGACTGGATGGAGCAAGAGCAGGAGAGAGGTATTACTATTACTTC
>CAZTVP010000289.1:0-4211 GCA_964616995.1 uncultured Comamonadaceae bacterium | reverse complement strand
CAGAGCACTTTGCCTTAATGGACTATTAGCCGTAGGTCTGAAGTCATAAATAGATGGATCCACGAACTGCGCGTTTTGTTGATTAATCATAGATATATATTTGCTGCCATCTGAAATATCTTGTTCAGCATCTACAAGGCAATTCTCAAAAATGAATGATTCATTCTCGGGTTCTAATACATCTACTACAAACTCCGCATAATCACTCAAGTTAGCGTTATCCCCGTAAAATACGCAGTTTCTAAATCTCGACTGACCAAGTGACCTTATAATGGTTTGTTCTACCCCGTTTTCTGAGGTTTCATAATTATTATTCAGTACAAAACTCGGAGCCTGACGAGTCCCTTCCGCCCAGTAATTAGCAAATGTGCAGTGATCAAACTTATATTCTCCACCATACCGAAGCTCTGCAGTAGATTGTCCGCAATTAGCAAATAGATTATTAAATCCTTCAATAGTAGCGCCTTGAGCTATCAATCCTGCTGCTGAGTGATTTCTGACTATAGTATTCCTTATCTGTAATGCCGGTTCACCTACAACATCTGCAGTATCTACCCATAAACCTATGACTCCGTTTTTAATAACGGTGTAATCCAAGTTACTAGGCCTAGCTTGAAACAGCCATAGGCCTCCTCTAGAAACCGTAACTATCTCAGGCCCTATTCCTAAATCAGCTACAAAGTCTATTTCTATTCCCCACTGACCCGTTACATCTTCCCAAGCTGCGCCTAGTCTATCTCCTTGGAATACTACTTCGCTCCCTAATTGACCATTGGATTGGATACAACCTTTATAGACAAATATTCCAGAACCAGCATGGCAGTGCACCTGAGTTCCAGGCTGAATGGTTAAACAACAAGTTGAATCAACCCTTACTACTCCAAATACTACATGAGGTTTTTCACTTGTCCATACTTCATCACAAATAGGCGTCAGATTCCCTAAACCTCCATGAAAAATAGCATCTTGCCCCCACACGAATAGTTTTACCGTTTGGTCAGTTCCATTAGCATTGACGATTAAATCCTCTTCTACTATCATAGGTAGGCTTTCTCCATTTACATCCAGCGTTACTTCTACGAATACATATAGGCTATCCTGCGGTCTGATAACCACATTCTCTACCCTTTCTCCTGGTTCTCCATCTACATTTATCCTAAACTTAGATGCTGAACCATTAGCAAGCTGAAAGTAATCTATCTCCACGCTTTCATTTTCATCTGGATTATAAACTTTAAATACCTGAGTAGCCGACCCAATGGTCGTAAACACTGTATCAAACAAGATGGAATCTCTACTGAATTCTAAAGTAAAGTTAGACGAATTATTGAACCTATCTTTTCTACATGAAAAGCAGAAAACAGTCATGAAAATTATGATAACTAAAAAGAGTGCTCTGGTCATGGGCTCTATTTGCGGTGCAAAAGAAATTATTCTCTGCTATTTAAACGCTTTCAAAACGATTTATTGTATCACATTCTATGAAGAACACTTTTTTTAATCCGTTTCATATATCAACTTCATAGTAATACTAGCCGTTTTCTCTTTACTAGAAGTATTAAAAGTTCCTCCCCATGAATAATCTTCTTTGCTGTTTTGACCAGTGATTTGGAAAACACCCATTTTAGCAGATTTGAGCTGACCTAAATCTCCTCCTGAGTTCACTGCTATGTTCTCTGCTCTGATTCTGGCATCCTCTGAAGCCTTAGAAATCATCTCTACTTTTAAATCCGCTAGTTTTGTGTAATAATACCTAGGTGATTCTGAATAAAGATTTACACCTTGATTCAGGAGCTCCGTAATTTCCCTGGAAATACGTTCTACTTTTTCTACATCTTTAGATTCTATTTGTACAGTTTGAGTGAGCTCATAACCATTAAACTCCTCTCCTAGATAGGAACCATGAACAGAATAGTTCTGTTTCATTTTTTGCCTTGTATTCACCGCGCTAAACACTAAATTTTCAGCTTGTATTCCTTTCTGCTTCAAGTATTCTTGAATAACAGCCTTATCATTTTCTAGTGTTTCATAAGCTTGTTTTAACTCCATATTCACCGCTTGAAACCTAGCTTCCCATACGATTAAATCTGAAGTAAAATCTGCCTTTCCTAAGCCTGTTACTCTAATCTCTCCTGAAGAGCTGCCTCTTTTCATATAAGCATTTCCTAAAAAGAACGCAGCCAACACTATGGCTACGCTAAATAAAATGGCATTTAAACTTGATTTCATTTATACTGAAGTTTTTTTCAAAGATAATTACCTCTAACTATAAAAAGTGAAAGCTGTGTTATAACTGAACAAAAAACCCAAGTCCTTTCAGACTTGGGTTTTAATTCTATCTATGGATTTTTTTTATCCTAAATAAGACTTTAAGATTCTAGACCTAGAAGTGTGCTTTAATCTTCTAATGGCTTTTTCTTTAATCTGTCTTACCCTTTCTCTAGTTAAATCGAATCTTTCTCCTATTTCTTCTAGTGTCATAGGGTGTTCTCCGTTTAAACCAAAATAAAGTCTAATCACATCTGCTTCTCTCGTAGTTAATGTTCTTAATGAACGTTCTATCTCTTTTCTTAATGACTCTGTCATTAACTCCATATCTGGAGAAGGAGATTCACCTTCAGAAAGTACATCGTACATATTAGAAGAACTTTCATCACCATCTTTAAGTGGTGCATCCATACTTACATGTCTTCCAGAATTTTTAAGCGACTGCTTAACTTCTTCCAGTGTCATGTCCAGCACTTCAGCTATTTCATTAGGTGTAGGAGGTCTTTCGAACTCTTGTTCTAAACGAGCAAATGCCTTATTTATCTTATTAATAGACCCGATTTTATTTAGTGGAAGCCTTACGATTCTAGACTGCTCTGCTAGAGCTTGTAGAATAGACTGACGAATCCACCATACCGCGTAGGATATGAATTTGAAACCTCTGGTTTCATCAAATCTCTGCGCTGCCTTGATAAGTCCTAAATTTCCCTCATTAATCAGGTCAGGGAGACTCAGACCCTGATTTTGATACTGCTTAGATACAGAAACTACGAACCTTAAGTTTGCTTTTGTCAGTTTTTCGAGTGCTCTTTGATCACCTTCTTTAATCCTCTTCGCTAATTCTACTTCTTCTTCAGCGGTGATTAAGTCAACTCGACCTATTTCTTGCAAATACTTATCTAAGGAAGCGGTCTCCCTATTAGTAACCTGTTTTGTAATTTTTAGCTGACGCATGTTTTATTACAGTTTATTATCTAGTTCGATATCAGAAATACTCTGACATCATAATTAAAAACGAATCCTACATGAAAAAGTAACCAAAACTTCTGTTAAATTTTCTTCTTAGACCCTTTGCAACGCCAAAAACGCCACAATAATCAATCCAATAATTACTTCTGCTCTGCTTTCTCTGGCTTAGGAAGTAGCACTTTTCTAGAGAGCTTCAGTTTACCAGTTTTAGGGTCTTTTCCAGTCACCTTAAACTTCACCATGTCTCCTTCTTTTACTACATCTTCTACCTTGGCTATTCTTTCCCAAGCTAGCTCTGAAATGTGAAGTAAACCGTCCTGCCCAGGAATAATCTCTACGAATGCTCCGTATGCCATTATGGTTTTTACCTTACCCTCATAAGTCTCTCCTACTTCTACTGTAGGTGGGAAAGCTATTTTCTTCACCCAGTCCACAGCCTCTTTCATAGCTTGACCATTATCTGAAGTTACCTCTACTCTACCTTCTCCATTCTCAAGCTCTTCTATAGAAATAGTAGCGGTAGTCACCTTCTGAATCTCTTGGATTATCTTTCCTCCAGGCCCTATTACTGCTCCTATCATATCGTTAGGGATATTGAAAGAAACTATTCTAGGTGCATGGTCTTTATAATCTTCTCTAGGCTTGTCTATGGTCTTCAACATTTCATTTAGAATGTGAAGTCTTCCGTCTTTAGACTGCATTAATGCTTCAGTAAGCACAGCGAAATCCAGTCCTTGGATTTTCATATCCATTTGGCAAGCAGTGATTCCTTTAGTGGTTCCTGTTACCTTAAAGTCCATATCTCCTAGGTGGTCTTCATCTCCTAGGATGTCTGAAAGTATCATATATTTTCCAGTTTCTTCATCCATGATGAGTCCCATGGCTATACCAGAAACTGGTCTTACGATAGGTACACCACCGTCCATTAGTGCCATGGTTCCAGCACAAACTGTAGCCATAGATGATGAACCGTT
>CAZTVP010000288.1:0-4211 GCA_964616995.1 uncultured Comamonadaceae bacterium | reverse complement strand
TCCTAGACGCGGCTATGAGCGCCTATGCAGCTACTAAAATCAAGGATGCGTCTAAGCAGTCTAGTATCAGTAATGCTTGGAAAAAATGGAAAGGGCAGAACAGAGGATTAAAAATGACGGGCGCGGTGCAAATTAAAAAAGACCTAGAAGAGCGCTACCAGAACAAAGCTGGAAAAGGAGGAAAGTACTCTAACGTGCTCAGCGAATTGAAATCTCTGAATGCAGAAATTAAAGAATACAAAAGAGCCAGAGAATTGTTCATAGAGTATTACTACTATGGGCCAGAGATCATTGCTTTTGCTACTCAGATAAAAAAATTCGGAGATGATTACCTAGCATCTGAGTCAGAAGAAGAACAGAAAAAGCTAATGGAATCTATGGTGAAAAGCGCTAATAATCACTTTGATGATTATGATGCGGAGATTGATGAAAAAATCTTTCAAGTGCTAACGCCTATGTATGCTAAGTATTTAGATGATAGTATGGAGCCTGCTATTCTCTTAGAAGGTAGAGGAAACTGGGGAGACTTTACTTCTAAGGTATTTAAGAATAAAGTACTGACTGATAGAGACAAGTGCATCAGCTACATAAAGGGAATTTCTAAAGGGAAACATAAAAAATTCACCAAGACTAAAGCTTATAAAGTAGCTAGCCAAGTTTTAAGTGTGTTCTACGCTAAAGCCCTGCCTCAGTACAGAGAATTAAACAACAAGCTAGATGTAGCCATGAAAACCTACACGGAAGGATTAATGAAGTTCTTTCCAGACAAGGATTACTGGGCTGATGCTAATAGCACATTAAGGCTAACCTATGGAAAAGCAGAGGGAAGCGAACCAAGAGATGGTTTGGCTTATAAGTTTTATACTACTTCAGATGGAATTATAGCTAAGCATGCCACAGGATTAAAAGATTATGAACTTCCTGCTGATTTAATAAGTCTATTGAAAAAAGGAGAATTCGGTAAGTATGCGCATGAGTCAGGAGAGTTAAGGGTTTGCTTCACTGGGTCTAACCACACCACGGGAGGAAATAGTGGTAGTCCAGCATTAAATTCTAAAGGCCATTTAGTAGGATTAAACTTTGACAGATCTTGGGAAAGTACCATGAGTGACATCATGTTTGATCCTGATCAGTGTAGAAACATAATGGTAGATATCCGATATGTTCTGTTTATCATAGACAAGTATGCAGGAGCCACGAGATTAATAGACGAAATGGAATTAGTCACTACCTCTGAACAGAAGGCAGACACTAAATAATAGGAGAGATTCCTACAGCATTTCCTGAACATTTCTTACAGACCTAGTTTCATAACAAGAGTATATGTGTGAAAACATACGCTCATGAAACTTACGTATCCATCTATCAAGCTTTTTGGAATTAATATAGCCAAGCTTACTATGGGAGAGACCTTAAGTCTAGTCCAGGAAAGCATAGAAGAAGGACATCAAGTACATCATTCTGTAGTAAATGCTGGTAAAATAGTGGCCATGCAGCAGAACTTTGAATTAAAAAAGTCTGTAATCCAAGCTGACTTAATAAATGCTGACGGAATGGCTGTGGTATGGGCGTCTAAGATTTGTGGAGTATCACTTCCAGAAAGAGTTACAGGCATAGACCTAATGATTAATCTCGTAGAACTAGCTCATAAAGAAGGTTACAGCTGTTACTTCTTAGGAGCTAAAGAAGAAGTAGTAAAAAGGGTAGTAGATATTTATAAAGAAAAGTATTCTTCTAAAGTAATAGCGGGTTATAGAAATGGTTATTTCACTGAGGAAGAATCTCCAGAAATAGCCGCAGAAATAGCAGTAAGTGGTGCTAACATTCTATTCGTGGCTATTACATCGCCTAAAAAAGAAATTTTCTTAAATCAGAATAAAAAAATCCTCGGAGGAGTAAATATGATTATGGGAGTAGGAGGAAGCTTTGACGTAGTAGCGGGAAAAGTAAAACGCGCTCCTGTTTGGATGCAGAAAGTGGGGTTAGAGTGGTTCTACAGGTTTATTCAAGAGCCTAAAAGAATGGCCAAACGTTACTTTGTAGGGAATTACAAGTTCTTTAAACTCACATTCAAGGAAGCCTTTCTTCCAAAAAGACCTGCTTTGGGTTAGGCGTTAATTGCAACCGTTTATTACTTTCATGCATCATTAAGTCATGAAAGCACAATTCTTTACCCTCGTATTTAGCTTATTAGCAGTTCAATCATTCTCGCAATTATCTGATTGTTTTGATGAATGTTTTTACAATCCAGACGCAGCTTGTTTTTTTCTCTATGACCCAGTCTGTGGATGTGACGGTGAGGAATACAGTAATTCGTGTTTCGCGTTAAACGCAGGTATTAGTAGATATGCCTTGGGCATTTGTGGTTCTTCTTGTTCTAATGAAGTTGATATTCTACCTCAGTTTGAGGGCTCATTCGGAACGGATGATGAACCTCAGTCTTATGCTGCAGATGAGTACTGTTTTGATATTGCGCAGCTAACTGATTTTTCTGGAAATATAACATACAATTGGAATTTTGGAGATGGACAGTCCAGTGATCAACCTAATCCGTGTCATTCATTTACTACGGTTCAAGATGGAGTTCAATTAAATCAGAGCTATCATATTTCAGTTCATGTGACGGATGGAAATTGTACGTATGCAGATAATTTCTTGCTTTACTGTGGTCAGAATGGTGGGAGTTCAGACTGCACTGACTTGGCAGGAATTGACTTTGGGTTGTGTGAGGCCATCATAGGTATAGGGTTATTAAACGGAGAGTGCAATTACCTAAGCGGATGCAGCACTACAGGCTCTGATGGTGTAGATTACAGTTCATTTTTCTTTGAGAGCTTTGAAACCTGTGAAACTCAGTGCGCGGTGCAATGTATAGACGAATCCCAAATAGACCAGGGAGTCCTTTGTTCGAGTATTTACGAACCAGTTTGTGGATGTGATGGAGTTACCTATAGCAATTCATGCGTAGCAGAAAACTACCATGGCGTAACCTCATGGACAGAGGGTGAATGCGTTGAAGAACAAGGGTGTTTAGACCTAGAAGGACTTGATTTTGGTTTGTGTGATTTAGCTCTAGGCGTGGCATTTATTAATAATAGTTGTGTATCATTAAGTGGATGTTCCACCACAGCTTCAGACGGTATAGATTATGCAGATTTTATATACAGCAGCTACGAAGAGTGTGAGGAAGGCTGTGCTTGTATAGATGAATCAATAATTGACCTTGAAGCTATTTGCCCTACGGTGGTAATACCCGTTTGTGGATGTGATGGAGTAACTTATAATAATGCTTGTGAAGCAGAAAATTACTACGGTGTAACTTCATACACTGAAGGTCCATGTGCAATCCAAACCGAACCATGTGAGGATTTAGGAGGTATTGATTTCGGTGATTGTGAGGCTGAATTAGGAATAGCTTTAGTAAACGGATTGTGTTCTTATGTCAGTGGCTGCAGTACTACTGGAAGTGATGGTATAGATTATTCAGGTTCCTTTATGTCTGATCTTGAAAGTTGTGTCATGGAGTGTTCTCAGTCAGATTGTTTTAATCCTGCCCAAGTTAATTCGAATCTAGGTTGTGATGATGATTATACTCCAGTTTGTGGCTGCGATGATGAGACGTACAGTAATTACTGCTATGCTATAAATGCAGGTGTGACCAATTGGACAGAGGGAGAATGTATATCGGATAACGTACTTGAACAGGATGCTCTGAGCTTTACTATTTTTCCAGTGCCTTTTGAGGAAGAGCTAAGAGTAGCGCTAAATAAAAATATAAAAGGATATCTGTCTATAACAGATAATCTAGGTAGACAAGTTATGTCCCTGAAGATTACAAATGAATCTAGCTTGACGATTCAAACTAGAGAGTTAGACAGAGGAATTTACTTCCTAAGTATAATGGACGATGGAAGCAAAAACGTAGTGAATCAGAAGATTCTTAAGAAATGAAATAAATAATCGTTATTACTAAAGCGAAGCATCCCAGAGCGAATACCACTGGTCCTCCTATTTCATTTTGTTCTGGTTCGTGATGATGTCCTGCCATTTTTCTGTATGCTTTTTTAATTGCACCGCAAAAATAGAGTACTTCAATCCTGCGTACCAAAGAATAGTTTCATTTTTTCTTCAACGAAATATTCATAATTCTTTGAGTGGTTTCAATCTTTTCGGGAGGATTAACGCAACCTTTCTTGTATTAAGTTTGTGTT
>CAZTVP010000287.1:0-4229 GCA_964616995.1 uncultured Comamonadaceae bacterium | reverse complement strand
AGAAAAAGTTCTGTAACTCAGATTATAAGTTATGTCTGATGCATCCTCAAGAAAACAGCACTGTAAACTTGTATCTTCATTCAATGCACTAGCTATAAGAGTGCCCACTTCTCCTTGTCCATTATGAGATAATGACATGCCTACATCATCTCCATCACCTGAGTCAAATGTATTAGCCTCTATAAGCACACCTTCACTAGAATAGTGATTTATAAAAGCATCAGCTCCTACTTCAGAAGATGATAGTTGAACCTCGGGAGTTAAGTCGAAATCCATTTCACCTTCGAATCCTCCTGACATATAAAAGGAACCATCGTTATCAAAAATGACATCCGTAACTGAGACAGTATTCCCATTACCGAATTCTCCTGTCCAATTCCAGCCTCCGCCACCACTAAATATACCTGCTAACACATTAGTATGTGCTCCCTCACTAGCCACAAATACAGGATTTTCTGAAGAAATAAACTGAGAATATGTGCCTACTAAAACTCCGTTTCCTTCCTCGTCTATGTCCATTCCTTTAATTCGAATTCCGCCATAAGCATCAAGGCTATTTCCCCAATTACTAGTTAAATCAGCTGCTCTTCTACTGATTAAAAATGCATAACCAGGGGAGTTTTCATATTGACTAGCCAGCACTAAAGATTCCGAACTATTGTTAGAATTAAAATCTAATTCACCTGTAGCCACACCTGAAATAATGACATTATCATTTGCATCTATTCCTACAGCATTGGCTTGGTCTTTTTCAGATCCACCTATGGTTTCAAAGAGGACTACATCTCCTGAAGGGTTTAATTTGAGGATAAAGATATCTAGGTCTCCATTAGATGCAGTTTCTTCACCATTTCCAGAGAAATCGACAGTTCCACTAAATGCTCCTACCACTAGAAGGTTACCTTCACTATCAAAATCTACACTGTGACCAAAAATACTTTCACTGGAGTCTATCGTTTTTTGCCAGATTATTTCATCATTTTCATTGATGTAATCTAAAGTTAATATCGCATTTTGAAATTCAATATTCCCTTCACCATCATCTCCACTTTCAGCCATGTAGCCTACGACCGCTAAATTTCCCATGGCATCTTCAGCCGATCCTTCTGGATAAACCTTTTGACTAGGTGAATCAGCATAAGTAACTGTGTATACTGCTTGTATTGTTACATTGGCGGTTCCGGTAGATTGAGCCGTGCAAAACTGAACACATAATAAGAGTAAAATTATACTAAGGAATTTAGTACATGACATAGTAGAAAGATTTTATTGGTTTGTCCCACAAAGATACTACTACATCTCCTATTTAACCCTTCTGAGAGACCAGATTTAGAATCCGGTCGAACAAATATAGAATTCGGTCTGTCTAAAACCGAACTACTTTTTTGCACAGCTAAACCTACTCACAGATAGTTCCAAATGCTCCTAAGAATCCTCCTAAATCCGCTACGTTAACCGCTCCATCACTATTGAAATCACCGAAACAAACGTTTCCTAAGTCACATTCTGGATCTACTACACATTCCTGTAATTCTTCATCCCATATTGTGCAGAAGCCACAGTAAGATGAAGGAGATATTAAACAAGAACCATCATCTGTACCCGCGTTTGGATTGTAATTAGAAGCGGCACTGTCTGTACATCCTGCACATAACTGACATTCTCTAAAGCATACAATATCGAGTACTAAATCTGCTTCTGCTAAGTTGAAGAATCTGTTTCCATTCTGCTGGCATCCCAGTGGAATTAGTTCATCCTCTCCCCATTCATCTCCATTGATGAATTTGTATTCATATACTTGATTGATATCTAGTGTTACTGTTAACTCCCATAAATCTCCAGAAGTGTTATTCATGAGTGTAGCTGAAGGATCCCAACCTTGGAAATTTCCGGCTAATCTCACTCCTTCAGGAGCTACCGTTTCATTGGACATATCTACCCTAAAAGTAACATCAGCAAATAAATCTGGTAATGCTTCACACGCATTACATGACCCGAAACATACCACTGGAGCAGCCAGGTTATCATAACCTACATATAGTTCTCTATTGAATCCCCCGAATCCATCAGGAGTTCCACAAGCCGACATATCTGCTGTTTCTTCTTTACTGATGAACTCCAGTCCATTTACAAACTTATACTCATAAGTGAAGTTTCCAGGAACTGTAATGGTTACTTCATAAATTTCATCATTATCAGGATCTGACATTTCCAGCTCATTTGGCTCCCAATCTGTCAGTCCGATTTCGGATAAGAAATTTCCGGTAACCCAAACTCCATTATCACTCACGATTTCATTACTCATGTCCACACTAAGAGTTAAATCTACATCTGGTGATTGACACTCGTTACACTCTTCAAAACAATGAATAGGAATGACATCATTACTAGCAGCCGTTATCCATCCACGATTAAAACCACCGAATCCATCACTCACACCACAGTCAGAACTAACAGTTTCTGCTTGTGGCCAATCGTTTCCGTTTATGTATTTATACTCAATATCTTGTCCTGAATTTACGGTTAAGGTATATTCCCAAACATCTGGTTCTACTTCTGTAAGTGCTGTACTACTTGGATCCCAACCTTGGAAGTTTCCAGCTATTCTCATTCCTAAAGGTGAAACTGTTATTCCTTGAGTTCCCAATCTGAATGTGAGCTGATACTCACAAGATCCATCATCTTCATCAGCGGCTGGGTTAAAATTAGCCGCATCTGGATCTGTACATCCTGGAGCAGAGAAAATCCCAGCTGCACCGTCTAAATCTGGTGTAGGAAGCGGCTGATCGGTTAATACATAAAACTCTCCTGGAGCAAGTGTCCAAACATCTTGAGTATTATTTACTTGGAAAGATTCTCCAGAAAAATAGTTATACCAAGTTCCTCCTTGAGGGAAATTAGGCGTAATGAAACCAGTGGCTACGTCAAAGTTACCGATGACAATCATATTCATATCAGAACCATATAAGTTTATTCTCTTCTGAAGTCCTCCTCCGTTTATATTGAAATTGGATGTATGAATGACTTCATGATTATTTCGTATGTAGTTGATAGCCTTAATCGTTTTATAAAGCTTCACTCTATTGGGCTCCTCTGCATAATTCCAAAGGATGGGTTTATTAGCTGTTCTACAGTTAGGGTCTATGACTCCGTTTCCACAGTCATTTATACTTAAATCATACCCTAATTCGTCAAACATCCACATCATTTTAGGGCCAGGAATACTCAAGAAAAATGTATGAACCAGCTCCATCCTTTCCAGAGCTGTAGCTTCATCAGTAATGTTATATCCATTGTAATTATTACCAAAATTCAAACATTCATACATCAGCCTCTCTTCATCATGACTCACCATATAATTGATGAGGTTAGCAAATGCATATCCTCTATTCTGATAACTGGCATAATCCAAGTTAGAACCATAACCCATAGCCGCATTCTTAAAATCTGTATGCATTCCTCCCCATATCAAGAATCCTGCACCTGCCAAGGCTTGTTCTTCAGGATTATCTGATAAGTGTTCTAAGATCATATAGATTTCAGAATCCATACCCCAAACATGACCAGCGTATTCGTTTAGAATATTTACTCTGGACTGGTCATATTGATTCCATGCTCCTACGTTCCCTAGTGTATTATTCTGAGTAAATCCTTTAGAAAGATCAAATCTGAATCCATCTATGTGGAATTCTTCAATCCAAAATGTAAGTGCGTCTTTTACAAATTTCTTAGTGTTTCCACTCTCATGATTATAATCTGCACCAATGCTAAATGGATGGGTAGCTATGGTATTTAACCATGGATTATCACTACTTACTTGTCCAAATCCATCAGCGGCATCATTGTAGATCCTAACCTGAGGATTTAAGCCGAAACTATGATTAAAAACTACATCCATGATTACAGCTATTCCTCTCTGATGGCATTCGTCTATTAATTCCTTTAATTTTCTAGCTGAACCATAATATTTATCAGTAGCCATAAAGAAATTGGTATTATAACCCCAGCTCTCATTTCCATCAAACTCTGAACATGGCATTAATTCAACAGCATTAATTCCTAGATTTTGAAGATAATCTAGCCTATTAATTACTGCTTGGTAACTTCTCTCTGAGTCGAAATCTCTTACAAGTAGTTCATAAATATTCAGCTTGTTTCTGGCAGGACGCTGGAAGCTTGCATCATTCCAAGAGTATTCATCTGGATTCATTTGAAACGTAGAAACAGGA
>CAZTVP010000286.1:0-4239 GCA_964616995.1 uncultured Comamonadaceae bacterium | reverse complement strand
CGCAGCTATCTGAGTAATAGAAATAGAACTAGTGTTCGTAGCTAAAATGACATCATCTCCTGTAGCTTCATCCAATGACCTAAAAATCTTCATTTTCAAATCCACATTTTCCGTAGCCGCTTCCACCACTAGTTCAGCGCCTTTAACTCCTTCAGACATTTCAGTAAAGGTGGAGATGTTCGCTAACGCAGCGCTTTTAGTAGCTTCATCTATTTTTTCTTTGGCTACCATTCTGTCTAAATTCTTAGTTATAGTGGCCACAGCTCTGTCTAGTGCATCCTGAGAGATATCTATAAGTGAAACTTTAAATCCAGTTTGAGCAAACACATGCGCTATTCCATTACCCATGGTTCCGGCTCCTATTACTGCTACGTTAGTCATTTGATTGAGTGTTGTTTGTTTTTGTTTTTCGCGGTGCAAAGGTAATGTGCATCAACCTAACAACTCGAATAATTTAGACAGAGATTCCTCACGTTTTACTGACTTTCCCTCTCCTTTCTTCCACTTCATAAGTTGGATTTTCCCTTCTACGATTTCTAAACCTGTTATGGCTCCATTCTCAAAAGAGCAGCAGCCAGAATTAAAGTAACATGGAATCTTATCCTCTACAGAAATAGGTGTACTCACTTTTTTAATCTCTTCTATCTTTTCGTCTAATTCTGGAGAATCTTCCCGCTCCTTTTTAGCCAGAAGCTCATCTATGTGAGTGTTACTCATAAACACCGGCTGATGTGTATGACCACAAAACAGCATCGTATTTCCTCTACTCTTAGCCCATGTGTACATATCCTTATCATGCTTACTTTGTAAATCTATGTCTGTGGCAGGAGTAGGGTTAAGCTTGACCTTAAACACTTGTTGAATAGGCCTCCAAAACCACCTTACAAACCACCTGCTAATCCCAGCTAGTCTGTCACTACTCAGTGTGCCTTGGTGTCCGTGAATCATGACCAACTCTATTTCTTTGTGGCTGGAACTTTCTTTTAGTTCTATGACAAGGCCTTCGTACACTTTGAGTCCTTTTAACGCTGATGGAAGGGTGGCCGACCTAAACAGACTTTCCTGCCACTGGTCGTCATGATTTCCCCATATTTTTATCAGTCTGGCCTCATCATGAAAACAAGCTTCCTGGGCTATTACATCCTTGTAATTACGCATTACCATTAGCGGAACACATTCCCAAAACTCCTCTACATCTCCTAAAAGCACTAATGTGAAATCATGCTGATAATAATATTGCAACGCTTGTAAATACACTTCTCTACAGTTGACAAAATCATCTGCGCCATCTCCCAAACCTCTATGATGATCAGAAAATATGACCACTCTAGCATCCTCACTTTCTATACCGAACCTAAGCGCTTTTCTAAGCACTCGGTCCATATTTTTATTAATAGCCCGTAATCCCATACCTTAGGAACATTAAAATTGACACGGTGAATTTACTTGTTTTTGATATAGATGGTACGTTACTAAACACTACAGATGTAGATACAGAATGCTACCAAAAAGCACTTCAGAAAACCTTTGATATTTCCATAGATTCATTCGACTGGGAAGACTTCACCCATGTTACTGACCAAGGAGTAACGGAGGATATTCTTAAAAATCATTTCGGTAGAATGCCCATGCCAAGCGAAATGAGATCCGTGGAGGAGGCCATGACTTATTTTGTGAAGGATAAAAGAGCCACTCATCCAGAATCATTCCTTCCAGCAGAAGGAATAATGAAGCTTCTAAACGAATTAGAAAACCAGACTGATATAGGATTTGTTCTAGCCACCGGTGCATGGGAAGGTTCTGCTCTAACCAAGCTAACTTCTCTCCCTCAATTAGACATGAATTCTATTCCATGGGAACACGCTGGTCCATTAAAAAGAAGAGAAGATATCGTAAACTCAGCAGTGCGGAAAGGAGAAAATCACTATCGTGTTCAAGGATTTGAGAAAATCTGTGCCTTAGGAGATGGAAAATGGGATAAGCTTACCGCAGAAGATTTAAGCCTGAATTTCGTAGGAGTAGATTTGTTAAAAACTAACCGATTAAAGGAATTAGGAACAGAACAAATAATCGAAAAATACCCTGATTTAGAAACTCTTAAAGCCCTTGCATTTTAGGAGAAATATAGAGCTATCACAAATTTTATTTTGTTCAAAAAACAACCCTTGGTCAGAGAAAGTTGTATATTAGAAGGCTTACTTTCGTTTCTTGAATATTAAAGGTAAGTGCTATGAGCATGGAAACCAGAGCTAAAGAGAAGCAGGAAATAGTAAAAAGATACTTCGAGACTGAGCGTAAGCTCATGCTAGCTGAAGAAGAAATAGGTAGATTAAACGAAGAAATCAAGAAACTAAAAGTTGAGCTAGAAGTGAGAGAAGAAAAAATTCAAACACTACTGAGCCATATAAATGGCTAACACTTTGAAAAAAAACGTTCAAGATTTTTTTTCTTGAATAACACAATTTAGTTGTATATAGTGATAAGGGCTTTCTAAACGAAAGCCCTTATTTTTTTCAGTCTTTTTTTAAACTCAACAACTGTTAAGACTCTATTACCAAAGCTGCACTATGTGTCTCGAATTTTCTGTCTACTTTCTTAAATAGTCCCCGAAGTACTTTTCCTGGACCTACTTCTGTAACAGAGGTGGCACCATTAGCTATCATGTTCTGCATGGTCTGAGTCCACCTTACAGGAGCAGTTAACTGGGCTATCAGATTAGTTTTAATAACCTCAGGATCAGTTTCAGGTGATGCAGTTACATTCTGATAAATAGGACATTTGGGTGCATTAAAAGTAGCCGACTGAATAGCTGCTTCGAGCTCTTCTCTAGCTGGTTCCATTAAAGGCGAGTGAAAAGCTCCTCCTACCTGAAGTTTTAGAGCTCTTCTAGCTCCTGCTTCTGTGAGGACTTCACATGCTTTATCTATGGCTTGATTTTCACCACTGATTACCAATTGTCCCGGACAGTTATAATTAGCTGCTACCACTATCCCATCTACATCATTACATGCATTTTCTACTACATCATCATCTAAACCTAAAATAGCTGCCATGGTACTTGGGTTCATTTCACAAGCTTTCTGCATGGCTTGTGCTCTTTTAGAAACTAAACTTAAACCATTTTCAAAGTCTAATGCCCCACTAGCTACTAATGCAGAAAACTCTCCTAAGCTATGTCCAGCGGTCATATCTGGAGTGAAACTATCTCCTAGCTCTTCTGCTAATAAAACTGAATGAAGAAAGATAGCAGGCTGGGTGACTTTAGTCTGTTTTAAGTCCTCATCTGTACCGTTAAACATGATATCGGCTATGTCAAATCCAAGAATCTCCTTGGCTTGACTGAATCTATTTCTAGCGTTAGCGCTGCCATCAAAAATGTCTTTGGCCATACCAGGAAACTGAGCTCCTTGACCTGGAAAAACGTATGCTTTCATTTTCTTTCTGATTTTTAAATCTCGGTCAAAGGTAGAGGTTTAGCAGAAAGTGTAGAGAGGTTGAGAGTTTTAATTGGAGAATGGTAAAATGGATTAATAAAGGATACATGTTAAGGAACTTTAGTCCTGATAGTGGTCTGAACTATGCTTCAAACCATTTAGTTTGAGGACTAGCTCCATTAGATGAGGAGAAAGGGAAAAAACAATAAGCTCTTTGGAAACTTTACTTTTAATATTTCATCAAGAAAGAGAAAAAAATGGTTTTTTGCTTAGAGTGAATAAAAGATTCGAAGTAAAAAATCCGAAATAAGAGATTCATTCAATTTCAAATTTCAAATCATCGTTTACTCCACCACCAGCTTCACAGTACTTACCTCTCCATTTTCTTCCACTTGTATGATGTAATTCCCATCTGGGAGATCCGCTTTTTTGATTTGGAAAGTTTGTGAGGTTATCTCTTTCCATGATTCTATTTCTTTTCCTTGAGGGTCTAAAAGAAGGATGTCTCTTGGGCTTGCGTCTTTGAACTCTAGGGTTGTTCTATCACTCATAGGGTTAGGATAGACTAGGAAAAGATTAGACTGCACTTCAGATATGTTTACAATCAAAACCTCAGCAGATACTGAGGTGCAATTGTTCTCGTTGGTCACCTCAACCGAATAATTTCCATCTTCTAGTGGTAAGTAGGTTTGTTCTGTAGCTCCTTCTATTTCTTCTCCGTTTAAGAGCCATTGATAGCTTGCCGCTTCTTCAACTGAAAGTATGGCTCCTTGTTCGGTGATTTGGGCTGTGGGGAGTTCGAATA
>CAZTVP010000285.1:0-4250 GCA_964616995.1 uncultured Comamonadaceae bacterium | reverse complement strand
ATAAGATGGACTCAGTTCTAGGCATGCTCTGAAAGTCTGTTCCCAGTTCGGTTTAGTCAAAAAAGGTTCTCTTAAGGTCAGCACCCATTCTTCTGCATGTTTCCAAAGCATTTGAATCTCTTCTAGAGAAAGGTTCACTAAGTCTAACCGAAGTTCACCCATAGGTTTTCCTTCTATCTGAGTTTTACTTTTTAGAAGTCCCGGGCCGCTGATGCAAGTGATAATTTTACTCATGAGCCAGAAAATTCAAGTGGTCTTCCAGTTCAGTTATTTCCATGGGAGTGATACGCACATCTCCGAAACTATGCGGTAGCAAGAAGTCTATCTTGGACAGTCTTCGTTTTTTATCCTTTACAATTTTTTCTAGTAGCACTTTAGGGTGAATCTCAGAGCTGGTAGGTAAATCATAGTCGCGGCAGAGTTCAGTGATTTGGTGAACCAGTGCTGCGTCAGCTGCGTTTTTCCTCACTGCTATTTTAGCGGCTAAGACCATTCCTATAGCTATGCATTCACCATGAGAAAATGATGAAGTAGATTCTATAGCATGCCCTATGGTATGCCCGAGATTCAGTTTTTTCCTCAGTCCAGCTTCTCTTTCGTCTTGTTCTACGACTTCTACTTTAATCCTAGAGGCTAGCTGAATAAGTTCTTCTAATTTCTTGGGAGTATTCTTGATTTCTTTGGCTGAATTGGATGTCAATTGCTTTTGCAACGCTCCTCCATGAATAACAGCATGCTTAATGACTTCCGCCATGCCGCCATTGAATTCTTCAGCAGGAAGAGTGGCCAGAAATGATGAATAGTAGGCTATGAAATTCGGCTGATTGATATTGCCTACCATGTTCTTAAATCCACCGAAGTTGATTCCGTTTTTACCGCCTATGGCAGCGTCACACATAGCCAGCAGGGTAGTAGGCAAAAACCCGAAATTGATGCCTCTCAGATAAATACTCCCCACAAAACCTGTCAAATCAGTGACTACACCACCACCTATTCCTATCACAGTTCCGCTGCGGTCTATGCCTAGTTCAAGCATGAACTGGATAAGCTCTTCCACCACTTGCATGCGCTTCTGATTCTCACCAGAAGGAATAAGCTTGTGATGGAACCCAGCATAAAAATCGGGGTGAAGTTTAGCCACATTTTCGTCTATGAAAAGCACCGTGTTTTCAGGATTAAAATCCGTTAAAAACGCTTTGGCATTCACATTAAATTTCAAGCTATCTGAGATAGAAACTGACATACGCGCAAAGGTAGCCGAGACTACTTATTTCTAATGATTTTTTCTTGTTCTAAAATGGAGTTCTGGTGAATAGACTTAAAAATAGATTCTATAAAATCTTCGTCTATGGATAAGTTAGCTGCTTTTTCTCTGCTTTTTTCTAGAATTTTCTGCCATCTATCCTGCTGTAGAATGGTCATTTTATTCTCCTTTTTATAATTGGCTATTTTGTGTACTACACCTAGTCTAGCCTTTAGCGTTTCCAGCAGTTGATTGTCTAAATCATCTATTTCATTTCTGTATTCCGTGAGCGCAGCAGCCGAGTTCTCAGCAGGATTCACATAGCTAAGTTCTAGTTCATGAATAATCTGATTGTACTGCTCAGGAGTTACCTGCTGGGCAGAGTCGCTCCACGCATTGGCAGGGTCTGGATGAGATTCTATCATTAACCCATCAAAGTTCAAGTCTAACGCTATTTGACTTACCTTATAAATCATATCTCTATTTCCAGTGATATGACTCGGGTCACAAATCATGGGAATCTCAGGGTTCAGCCTTTTCAATTCTATGGGAAGCTGCCAAAGGGGTTCATTTCTGAACTTACTTTTTTCATACTTAGAAAATCCTCTATGAATAGCTCCTATCTTGGTAATTCCTTTGAGCTGAAGGCGTTCTATAGCTCCCAGCCACAGATTCACATCTGGGTTAATAGGGTTTTTTACCAGCACTTCTTTATCTGTTCCGCCCAATGCTTCGGCTACTTCCTGCACGGCAAATGGATTAGTAGTAGTTCTAGCTCCTACCCAGAGTAAGTCCACACCAGCTTCTAAAGCAGCTTCCACGTGCTCCGCTTTAGCCACTTCAGTGCAGGTTTTTAAACCATACTCTTTTTTCACTTCTGCTAACCATGGAAGTGCCTTAGCCCCATTTCCTTCAAACGAGCCTGGTCGGGTTCTTGGCTTCCAAATCCCTGCTCTAAAGTAATCCACGCGTTCATGGTTGAGGTCTTTGGCGGTAGCCATCATTTGCTCCAGCGACTCTGCGCTGCATGGCCCAGCTATTACTAATGGGCGCTCTCTTTTTGGGTTTAATGTATCTAATAAATTCATGATGAAAGGTTTAATTTTTAATTCGTGTAATGGCTTCTTTAATTACGTTTTCTGGCTGGCACAGTGAAGCTCTTATGTATCCAGCGCCTTGACTCCCAAAGAGTTCTCCGGGGGTTAGGAAGATGTGTTGATTGTTCAGTAATTCGTCACTGAAGGTGTAACTGTCTGTGTTCTGGTTAGGGTATCTGGCCCACACGAACAGTCCGTGAGAGTCTTGGTTAAATGAACAGCCTAACATTTCTAGTAACTGCCAGATTAGTTTTCTTCTTTCCGAATAAATCTGGTTTGTGTTAGAAGTGTATTCTGCTCCGCGGTGCAATGCTTTTATAGCTGCCAACTGAACAGGCTTAAACATCCCGGAGCTAAAACTGGTTTGAATCTTAAATACGGGATGAATCAGTTCTTCTCTTCCCGTCATAAATCCCACTCGAGCTCCAGACAAGGAAGCTGATTTGGATAGGGAATTGAGTTCAATGCAGCTTTGCACCGCTCCTTCTAACTGAAAAATGCTAAAAGGAGAAGGAGCTAAAACTTGGCTGTAGGGATTGTCATTGCACAGCAGAATGTTTTTCTTTTTACACCACTGAACGAGTTCTGTGAGCTTGGTTTTATCTGCAGGTTGCCCTGTGGGCATGTGAGGATAGTTGATAAACAGCAGCTTGTTGTGTTCATCTGCTAGTTCTTCAAGCTCATTCAAGTCGGGATGCCAGCCGTTTTTAGCACTCAAGGTATAACTCACTGGTTCTCCACCAGCCAAGCCAATAGCCGACTGATAAGCAGGATAACCTGGATTGGGAATCAAGGCCTTTTCTCCAGGGTTCAAATAAGCAAGGGCTAAGAAATGAAGCCCTTCTTTACTACCTAGCAAAGGAACGCTTGTAATTTCTTTATCTAGTTCTAAATCATACGTGCGATTGTACCACGAGAGTAGTTCATTCTTTAACTCAGGAATTCCAGCGTAAGGCTGGTAAGCAAAGGATTTCTCCGTATGCAGACTATCAGCCAGTTCCGAAATCACATCTGGATGAGGTGCCAAGTCAGGACTGCCTATACCGAGGTTGATAACCCGAACTCCACGAGCCTCCATACTACGAATTTCTCTGAGCTTGGTAGAGAAATAGTATTCTTTTATATGTGCTGCTTTTTTAGATGGAATCATGATGCTTCGGGTATTTTCCCAGCAGTTTATAAGCTGTGGTGAGTTGGTCTAACGAGTCTTCTATTTTGGTGAAATCTGTTTCATCAGCTGGTTCTGCCTCTAAGAAAAAAGCGTATTTCCATGGTTCTCCGAGTATGGGCATGGATTCCAGCTTGGTCAGGTTTACTTGTAGATTGTCCAGTCGTGTAAGCAAACGAGCCAAACTGCCCGATTCATGGCTAAGCACTACACGAGCTGTAATTTTATTTCCTTTTTGAAGGGCTTCATCCTTATGCCGTAGTACGAAAAATCTCGTGTAGTTGTCCTTGTTGGTTTCTATGGATTCTTCCAGCAGTTCCAACCCGTAAAGTTTCATAGCCGTTTTACTGGCTATAGCTCCAGCATTAGGAATCTGTAAGTCGGCTATCTGCTGAGCGCCCAATGCAGTATCTTCTATAGTCAGCTGTTTGTAGTTCTGCTGCGCAATGAATTTTTGACACTGATTCAGAGCCATGTAATGAGAACGCACTTCTTTAATCTCTGATGTGGAAGTTCCTTTGAGGGCTCCTAGGCACTGCACTATGCGCATTTTTAATTCACCTACTATAGCGCATTGGTTAGATTCTGCTAATAGATTAAAATTGTTCAGGATGGTTCCAGAGATGGTGTTCTCTATGGCCATGAGCCCGAACGGGGTGGATTTAGATTCCACTTCATCTACTACCTGCTGAAACGTGAGGCAGGGTTTTACCTGCACTGTTTCATCGGGAAAACAGAGCTC
>CAZTVP010000284.1:3101-4256 GCA_964616995.1 uncultured Comamonadaceae bacterium | reverse complement strand
GCAGAAAGGGTAGGATAAATAAAAGTTTTTTCATCTGAATATTTTAAGTGTTTTTAAGTTTTCAATGTATATACGAAGCTTCGGATTAAAAAGCTTGGGTAAATTTAGAAAAAACTACTCAACAGACTAGTTATCAGTTCCAAACTTTTGTGCCCTCAGAACAATTTTGACATATTTCTATGTTCTTCCTATTCAATAAAACAGCTTGTCTAAATGAGTTATAAGCAGGACTTTTCCAAACTGAAGAAAAGTTAGCTTCATCTAAATTTCCCATTTCGTGGGTAGCATCTTTATCAAAACAGCAAGGTACTACCTTCCCATCCCAAGTGACTACGCTTCCCCGCCACATACGCCAGCACTGGTTTTCTAGTTTATTTTTAATCTCATAAGTGCCGTCTTTCTTTTTTCTATATCTGCTGTATTCCGTTTTAGTCGGCATGAGATCGTTTCCATGTTTGAAATCATAAAGCTGTGCTGTCTTGAAATTAATATCATCTACTTCATACTCTTTGGCTAAGTGTATGGCATCTTCTATCTCATGTTCGTTCGGTCTCACCACTAAAAATTGAAAGACGACTAAAGGAGTGCTAGAGCCCATACGTTTTTTAGCCTTAATAATCTCTCGGGTTCCTTCTAACACTTTAGATAATTCACCGTTTACTCGGTACGACTCATAAGTAGATTGGGTGGTGCCATCAAGCGATATTATGAGCTTGTCCAGTCCAGATTTTATTGTTTCCTCAGCATTCTTTTCGTTCAGAAAGTGTGCATTAGTGCTGGTACATGTGAAGATTCCTTTTTCATTTGCTAGCCTCACTAAGCCTAAAAAGTCTTTATGAATGTACGGCTCCCCTTGAAAGTAAAAGTTAAGATAAGTTAGCGTAGAACTAGTTTGTTCTAAGACTTTATCTAGTGTATGTTCTCTAAGATTTCCAGTGGGTCTAGTAAATGCCTTTAGTCCTGATGGACACTCTGGGCATCCTAGGTTGCAGGCCGTAGTAGGCTCTATGGTCAGAGATGCAGGACTTCCCCAAACCATTGGTTTTCTTATCCATTTTGAGATATAGAAACTGCTCCAGAGTTTAGCTAGATTCCAGACTTTTTTAGGAGTCAACTTTTTAATGTATCTATATCCTTCTTTTTTGTTCATTCCTA
>CAZTVP010000284.1:0-3091 GCA_964616995.1 uncultured Comamonadaceae bacterium | reverse complement strand
AGTTTTAAATATGTTTTAGAGCAGAAGATTATCTTTGCACCGCAGAAAGCATTATGCAGAACTCTAAGTATTCCACGATATTAATAGATGATGAAAGACCGGCTCTAGAGGTGCTGAAATATCTTGTAAACCGCCACTGTCCTGAACTCAGTATTTCTAAATTATTTCTAGATCCTTTAGCTGCGCAAAGTTACATTCGTAAACACCAGCCAGACCTAGCGTTCATAGACATAAAGATGAGAGACATAAACGGGTTAGAGGTGATTCGTGAGCTTGAGTCGGTCAATACGGAATTTATTTTCACTACGGCCTTTTCTAAGTATGCGCTTGATGCTTGGAATACGAAGGCTATCGGTTATCTGCTGAAACCTACTGAGCCTAAAGATTTAGTTCAAGCGGTGCAAAAATTTGTAGCCCTCAAAGAAAACAAGGGGAGCAAACCAAGTTCTAAGTCAATTAAACTTGGTTCTGAAACTATTCAATCCGATAGTGTTTACATGGTAGAAGCTAAAGGTTCCTATGCCAAGCTATTTTTTGTAGATGGAAAAGAAAAAGTGTTATCTAAAAACCTGAAGACTATAGAGGAAGCTCTACCTAATGATGTATTCTACAGAGTACACAGAAGTGTAATCGTTAATGCTTCTAGCGTAAAAGAAATAGATAAAAAAAACAGGAAGATTACATTTAAGAACGGAATGGAAACAGAAATTTCAGAACGAAGGCTTTCTTTGTTCTTAGAATTTTTAGCAGAAAGACAGTAATTATGGTAGAGATAGAAGACAAACTCATTTCTCTGGATTTATTCGAAAAGAAATTTGTGTGTGACCTGGCAGCTTGTAAGGGTGATTGTTGTGTAGAAGGAGATGGCGGAGCTCCACTGGAAGAAGAGGAGCTAGAATTACTTGAACTCAACTTTGAGCATGCTAAAAAGTATATGTCTGAAGAAAACATAGCTGCTGTAGAGAAACAAGGTTTTTTCGTCGTAGGAACAGATGGTGGGCTAGAAACCCCTCTAAAAGAAGGTAAAGAATGCGCTTATGTTCACTATGATAGTCATGGTGTAGCCAAGTGTAGCTATGACACTGCGTTTAGAAATGGAGAAACTAAATGGATGAAGCCTATAAGCTGTCATCTTTATCCTGTGAGGTTAGCTAAACTGAGCACACACATAGCATTAAATTACCATCAGTGGGGAATATGCGCTCCTGCCTGCGAATGCGGAAGTAAACTGGAAGTACCTGTCTATAGATTTTTAAAGGAACCGCTGATCCGAAAATTCGGAGAGGAGTTTTACGCTGAACTAGAATATGCTGCCTCAGTTCTGGAGAAATAATCAGAAATCAGAATTACTCTGACTTAGCTGTTAATAGAAACTTACAAACGCTATTTGAATAAGCTAGATTGAATTTATTTTCAAGGTTTAAATTTCTTGGAAATGACCACAGTTCATAAGTTCATGTTTTTATGTGTAATAGCATTAATTTCACTGAACACCATAGCCCAAAATACTCCTCAGGGAATTTATTATCAAGCAGTAGCGCGAGGAGACTCAGGAGATGAATTAGCTAATGAAAACCTTTCTGTGAGAATAGACATACTGGAAGAATCTATTCTGGTTTATTCTGAATTTCATTCACCTACCACAGATCAGTTTGGTCTTTTCGAGTTAGTTATAGGCACGGGGACTGTTGAAGAGGGTGAGTTTAGTACCATTAACTGGGGAGCCGCAGATCATTTCTTGACTGTGGCGTTGGATTCAGGAGATGGTTTTGAGGAAGTCTCTACTACTCAATTTCTAACGGTTCCTTATAGTTTTTACAGTGCTCGAGCAGCCACGGCTGATGATGTAAATGACGCAGATGCAGACCCTTCTAATGAAACCATTCAGAATTTCGGAATCAGCGGAGATAATTTAGAACTGCAGGAAGCAGGACAGATTTTTTCAGTTCCCTTAGCGCAGTTAGCAGATGATGGTGACTGGGAATTAAATTCAGGAAACCAGACGTTAACTAACACGGGTCTTTCCGTAGGTGTAAATACGACTACACCGAGCAGCACCCTGGAGGTTAACGGCTCACTAGGTGTGAATGTATCTGTAGTAGAAAGTGATCCCAATATTACGGTAGAGACTACCCTAGGGGAAAATAACCACGTGGTTTTATGTGATGTAGTCTCTGGCCCTATCATAGTCAATCTACCTGATGCGGTAAATGCCACAGGTCGTATGTACACCATTAAAAGATATGATTCTAGCAGCACTACATTTGGATTTAATGCTTTTAATCAACTTACGATTAGTCCTACTGCTGGTCAAACTATAGACAACCAAACCCAACTTAATGTAGGAGGAAACACCTGGTCTCAACTCACACTCATAAGTGATGGAAGTAACTGGTTCATCACTTCATTTAGCACTAACCCTAACTAACATGAAGATTCTATTCTCTCTTCTAGTTGTTCTGGTTACTTCCGCGGTGCAATGCCAGTCTATATCTAGACAAGTCATTTCTTCTACTGGAGCTATATCTAATACCACTATTTCTAGCAGTACAGCAGGGCCGAGCATTTTGTTTACTTCTGAGTCATCAGGAGATATACTTTTAACACAAGGTTTTCAGCAGCCTTCATCTGGAGCATTAATGGTAGATGTAGTTACTACAGATCCTACTTGTTTTAATCCCACAGGGGGGCTGATAGATATAATCATTTCGGGCTGCTCCGCCCCTTATGAAGTTACACTGAACGGAGAAAATGTAGGTGAGAGCATAGAAGACCTAAGCCAAGGAACATATACTTTAGAAGTTAGCACTGGAGCTTGTTCATTTACTTCCGAGGTCACACTTTCTTTAGATGCTAACTGCGGAGATTTTATTCCTAATGTGCTAGCATTAAATGGTGATGGAGCCAATGAGAGCTGGGTGATTCCTTTTTTATTCAACACAGAAAATGCTGATAACACTGTCCAAATAGCAAACAGATGGGGACAGCTGGTTTGGGAAGCGAGTCAGTATGACAATACTTCCATAGTCTGGATGGGACAGGATACGGATGGGAATCCTCTTCCTACCGGAACTTATTTTTACCAGATAAC
>CAZTVP010000283.1:0-4262 GCA_964616995.1 uncultured Comamonadaceae bacterium | reverse complement strand
CTTTTACACCTTCCAAACTATGAGTTATACCATAGATGTGTACAGAGGAAATCTGAAACCCACAAAGGACTTAATCAGTTTTTCTGCCTTCGTAAGCTTCTTTCCTCAATTGGTAGCTGGCCCTATAGAAAGAGCTACCAATCTTCTTCCTCAATTCTATAAAGAACGAAATTTCTCTTATGACAAAGCAGTGGATGGATGTCGTCAGATTCTATGGGGATTGTTCAAAAAAATGGTAATAGCTGATAACTGTGCGCAGTTCGCTAATTTGTTCTTTAATAATTACACGGAATATCCAGGAAGTCTTCTACTCCTTGGTGCGGTTTTCTTTGCTTTTCAGATTTACGGAGATTTCTCAGGTTACTCTGATATAGCCATAGGAACTTCTAGATTATTCGGCTTTAACCTTATGCAGAACTTTAATTATCCTTATTTCTCAAGAGATATAGCGGAGTTTTGGAGAAGATGGCACATCTCCCTATCTACTTGGTTCAGAGATTACTTATACATTCCTTTAGGTGGAAGCAGAGGTAGTCGGTTCAAACAGATTAGAAATGTGTTTGCCATATTTCTAGTCAGTGGTTTTTGGCATGGAGCTAATTGGACATTTATTATATGGGGAGGATTAAATGCACTGTACTTTTTACCTCTCTTGCTCACCAATAGAAACAGAAATAATTTAGCTACCGTAGCCGAAAACTCTTGGCTTCCTAGCTTTAAAGAGACTTTTCAAATGGGAACTACCTTCCTACTGACTGTATTGGCTTGGATTTTCTTTCGGGCGGAGAGTGTCTCTATCGCCTTCGATTACATTGGAAATATTCTTTCATCGTCACTTTTCAGCATACAAGATTTCAATAAATCTTATATGGCCATAATTTCTCTAGGTTTGATAGGATTCTTTCTCCTGATAGAATGGATAGGCCGAAAAGAACAATTCGCTATAGCTGCTATTTTTAAGAATCAGAGTGCCTTTATACGTTGGGGATTTTATTCTTTACTCATCTTTATCATAGGCACATTTGCCATTACAGAGGAGACTCCATTTATTTACTTCCAATTCTAGTCGTATGAAAAAGTTCATATCAAGATTTCTTGTATTCTCAATCCTCTCTGGTTTTGTTTATGTGATACTAGTCTTCGTTACTGAACTTTTTTTACCTACATCCTTAACTCCGAATATCAATTACTTTCTAGGAGGAAATGGACATATGAATACCCGAATAAAAGAACTAAATACAACAGATAAAAAAGACCTTATTTTCTTGGGGTCTTCTCACGCATATAGAGGATTTGATATCAGAAATTTCAGGAAAAAAAATGTAGAGGCATTTAACCTAGGATCTAGTAATCAATCTCACCTACAAACACAAGTCCTGTTAAAAAGATATTTAACTCAACTAGAACCTAAACTAGTGGTCTATGAAGTTTATCCAGGACCACTCTCTAATGAAGGAGTAGAATCTAGTTTAGATTTATTATCCAACTCCGCTCCAGACTGGAATTCAGTCCAACTCATAGCCAAACAAAAACATCTTAAAGTGTTCAACACAGGAATTTATGCTGGGTTAAGACACTCACTAGGACTAGATGATGATTTCAATGAACCGTTAGAACGAAAAAATAGCACTTACATTCCAGGCGGGTTTGTTGAAAGAGAATTAGCGTTTCATGCTTCTGAAGAATTTGAAGAACAAGAATGGAAAATAAATGAAGACCAATTCCAAGCATTTGAAGAAAACATTGAACTTATCAAAAATGCAGGTGCAGATGTGCTCCTAGTTTACGCACCTATAACACCCAAACGATATAGAAGCTACACCAATCAAGCTTATCTAGACAGCATTTACTCATCTAAAGCACTCTATCTAAATTTTAATGAAATAGTTCAACTGGATGATTCTCTTCACTTCTACGATTCACATCACCTGAATCAACATGGCGTACAAATTTTTAATGAAAAGTTAATTGAGGTTCTGGACACTATGACAGTATTTAAATAGAAGTATTACTTCTTCAACCTTCTCTTCCTGTCTGGATCTTCATGAAAGAAATACCTAAAATCAATAGTCAAGTAAGCTCCAGTATAAACAGAAGTGGTGCTTCTTTCCATTCCGTTTTCTCTTCTTATGGTAGCTTGAGCCAGCGCAAGTTCCGTAAACGTTCTATCTAGTGATAACCCAAAGTAGAAATAACCATCTTTTTTAGTTCTATACTCAAAACCATAATTAGCCAGTATAGATGGTTTGAACCAATTTACTCTGCCGGTTCTTCTGGTAAGCTGCCTGTATTCAAACTCAGCCGACTTCACATCAGAAGGCAAGAAGTTTAATCCTAATCCAGCCGATGCATTCATCCATAACCGATCTGAAAGCTGCACATATACTAACCCCTGAACCGGAATCTGATAATTAATCAGAGAATAATTCATTTCTCCTGTGGACAATGAGTCTAGGTCTAGTACGTTTATCTGATAATCTCTACGCACATAACCTATTCCTGTCTCCATGCTGATACTCTTGGTGAATCCCTTACGAATCACCATTCCCATAGAAAAACCTCCTGTAGCCTGAAAATCTGCCTGAACCCAGTCGGTAGTACTCTGCTCAAGGCCTGAGTTAATAAATTTAGTGGTGATAATGGGTTTGATCTGTAGCCCCACGGTAGTCACATTCTCCTGAGCCAAGACAGAAAAAACCAGCATTAAGAAGAACACAATTAGTGTGCTCTTTAGAACTATTAGACCACTTTTACCCATTCGATTTAATGTAACCTATTAACGCTAAAACCAGCACGCCTAGCATAAGAATTACGAATCCATACCTAAGATAAATATTTCCTATCATGGGTTGACGGTATGCTGCCTCCGTTAGACTGTTGGCCCTGAGCGCTTGGCGAAAATCACTTTTGGAAACCGCATAAAGGCACTTCCAAGGTATATTCGGATCTTCTTCGTCTACAAATTTCTCAAAAACTATCTCATACTCATCCAAATACTCTTCAAATCGAATAGATTTCTCTACGTCTCTATACTCAAAGATGTAATACCGGTTATCTCCAGGATGCTCATAATAGTTCATTAAGTTGATCATTCCTCAAACCATTCAGAGACATACTCTAGAGGTTTTCTATGACTTTTAGGCCATTCTTTAGCAGGATAACCCATGTAGAACATTCCCATACATTTGTCCTTTTCACCTAAGCCTAGCATGTCCTTAGCTTCTTTTGAGTACAAATAACTCGGGCTGCTCCAGTAACTTCCTAGTCCATAGGCCGTGCAGGTGAGGTACATGTTTTGCACCGCGCAGGCCACTGCTGCCACGTTCTCCATTTCTGGTAGCCTAGAATTTTCCGCTGGACTCATACATATAAAAATCATTACAGATACACTTTCAGACCTGGCCTTCAGTTTATCTAATTTACGCTGGCTCCAGTCCTTTTCTGGAATGGTAGCTTTATAGAGTTTTTCTAATTCTACACCCACTTTCTTTACGGCATCACCCGTATATACCTTAAACCTCCACGGCTGTTCCATGGCATGCGTAGGTGCCCAGAGTGCATTATTAAGCACATCTCTAATTATTTCTTCGTGAACTACCCTATCTGTATAATCCTCAGGGTATATACTTCTTCTGTTCTGAATTACCTCAGTAATCTCGCTTAGGTTATATCTCATTTCCACTTGATATTACATCCTACACTTGGTCTCTGGTTATCTTTAGGTATAGGCTGGCGGTGCAATAATAAATCGCAGACCTCTCGAATACTTTCTCCAGTCACAGGCACCTCATTTCCAGGACGACTATCGTCCAGCTGTCCTCTATAAACACACTTATCGTCTGCATCAAAAATGCTAAAATCAGGAGTACACGCAGCATCATAAGCACGAGCTACATCCTGAGTTTCATCATAGAAGTAAGGAAATGGAAAATTAAATTCCATGGCCATCTCTTTCATAAGCTCAGGAGAATCTGCTGGATAATTTTCTACGTCATTACTACTAATGGCTATGAAGCCTATACCCTGAGTCAGGTAATCCTGAGCTAATTTCACTAAGCCTTCTCTCACATGAACCACAAATGGGCAGTGATTACAAATGAACATGACTACTGTACCATGAGTACCTTTTAGCTGAGAAAAGGTCTGATTATTGCCCGTAACTACATCCAGTAAATCAAACTCGGGAGCTTTAAATCCAAGTTCCTTTTGAGTAGTAGGAGTTAGTGCCATTAAAATTATATTTTATTAGAATCAGATTCAAA
>CAZTVP010000282.1:0-4267 GCA_964616995.1 uncultured Comamonadaceae bacterium | reverse complement strand
CGCTGTTCCTACCACGGCTCCTATAATATTAATGAGAGCTCCTTCGAGTACAAAGATTCGTTTAATGAACGGCCAGTTAGCACCCATGGAGTTGAGCACTTTTACATCACGCTGTTTCTCCAGCACGAGCATAGTGAGTGAAGCCATACTATTAAAAACAGCTATGATGAGAACAAATAGCAAAATCAAAAAGACTGCTCTCTTTTCGGTAGCATTGGTTTCGTAAATGAGCGGGTTTTGTTCTCGTCTGGTTTTTACTACATAATTATTACCTACTATAGGCTTAATTAAATCTCTAAGTTCCTCAGAGTTATTCTGATTTACGAGTTCTATTCCTATGTATGAAGCTTGGTCAGTGTAATTAAAAAGTTGCTGCGCAAAGGTCAACGTACTCATCACGTACTTCACGTCCATTTCGGCATTTATACTAAAAGCACTAGAAGTTTGTACCAACTCATTTTTTAGGGCTTTTTCCTTGGCTACACTCAGACGCTTACCACGAATAGGAGCATAAATTTGGAGAGGTTCTGGTTCACCATTGCGCAGCCGTAAACCTAGATCACCTGCTACTCCAGCTCCTGGAATTACGTAGTTTTCTCCAGCTTCATGAAAGGCATAAGTTCCGTAAATGACGTTATCCTTAAAGTCTGAACTGTTCACATAAGTAGTGTCTATTCCCACTATGGTACACAGAGATTTTTTGTCTTCACCTTTTGTAATGATGGCTACTTCTTCTATAATCGGGCTGATAGATTTAATACCATCTAGCTCTAAAAGCGCTTCTGAATAAACACTGTCTATGTAAAAAGACTTGCCTTCAGCAGGAGAAATAGTAATGTCTGGGTCGAATTTATTGTAAAGCCCATCTACCAGTTGTTCTATACCATTAAATGCAGAAAGAAGAACAATCATAGCCGCTGTTACACAGGCCACTACCACCAGAGAAATACCTGAAATGAGGTTGATTATATTTCTGGTTTTCTTAGAAATTAAATACCTGAATGCTATTTTAAGAGGGGTCTTATTCATGCTTCAGGGAACTGGGTATTTATTTCCAGGCTTTAACTATTAACCCTGTTCCAGTGCGGTGTGCTGAGTGAACATCCATAAAATTAAGCACAAATGCTATGGGGTAAACTATCAAATAATAGAAAGGAAGTAGAATTAAAAACGCCTTAGAAACGTTTAGCAGCTGCATAGGATATTTCATAGAAAGTCTCCAACTTATTTTACCTGGCGCTCCATAAGAATAGTGTGCTTTTACTTTACTAAATCCAGCTTTCTTGAGTTTTTCTTTTATCTCGTCCATCCCGTATCCATCCCTCGCGTGCTCTTCTATAAAAGAAGTTTCTGACTCTTCGTGTACATCACTTCCTCCTTGGTCTGAAGGTGTAGAAATGAGAAGCATTCCTCCATCTGTTAAACTATCACAGATGTTAGCCATTACTTTTACATCTTCTTCTATGTGCTCCATTACATCTACACATAGGCACATGCTAAACGTATCTGGTCTTTTAAATTCAAGAAGGTCTCCTACTTTAAAAAGCACATTCTCTATTCCTTTAGCTCTTACGAATTGATTGCATTCTGATACTTGGTCTTCTTTTACATCTACACCCAGCAGACACGCTTTAGGAAAGAGCTTTTTCATGTAATACGTGTACTGCCCGAAGCCAAACCCTGCGTCTAGAATTTTAGGATTTTCAGGAGCCTCAGCTTTCCATTTCTTTAACTCTCTATGAACATGCCATGTTCTCAGTAATAAAAGGTCTAAGAGTTTATAAAAGACTGATCTTAGAAAAGGACTTTTATTAAAAAATCCTCCTACTGTTTTTTTAATAGGATCGTAATACATGGTTATTTCAGGAGCCTGTCTATTTCTTCTGTTCGGTCTAGGGTATCGTCTATTCTAAAAGTAAGCTCAGGCACTATTCTCATGGATTTACCCACTTTTTCGGCCAGTAGCTTTCTTACTTTCCAGTTATGAGTATTTACCATTTTTAGGTCGGCTTTCTTGTCCTTACTAGCTAAAAAACTTAGAAATACTTTTGCGTTAGCTAAGTCAGGAGTTATACGAACTTCAGTCACAGTAATGAACTTTCCTTCGAATAGAACTCTACTTTGTCTCTGAAATATGATGGACAATTCTTTAAGAAGAAGCGTCTGAATTTTTTCTTGTCTGATGCTCATAAAACGGGCACAAAGGTATTAATAATAGAAGTTATTATAAGGAAATCTCTCCTGATGAATCTCTTTTACCATTTCATACATCTTTTCTCTGAGCTCGTTTAAGTTCAGTTTATTCAGTGCAGAAATGAAAATAACATCTTCTTCTCCTAAGTTACTCACCCATGAGTTCTTCAGCGTTTCTACTAAATCCAGCTTAAGTGCAGATGATTGAACGTCTTTATCCTCATCTAACCAGTCCACCGCATCTATTTTATTGGCCACGACTAGAATGGGTTTATCAGAACCGTGAATGTCTGCTAAAGTTTCATTAACAGTCTTATAGTGGTCTTCAAAGTTCTTATGGCTTACATCTATGACATGAAGTAAGATGTCTGCTTCTGTGGTTTCTACGAGTGTGGATTTAAAACTTTCTATAAGCTGGTGAGGGAGTTTTCTAATGAAACCCACAGTATCACTCATTAGAAAAGGAAGATTACCGAGCACTACTTTTCTCACTGTAGTGTCTAGCGTGGCAAAGAGTTTATTCTCAGCAAATACTTTACTCTTAGCCAGTGTGTTCATGAGCGTAGATTTACCCACATTCGTATAACCTACAAGTGCTACTCTTACCAGAGCACCTCTATTGCCACGCTGGGTTTCTTTCTGCTTATCTATCTTAACTAGCTCTTTTTTAAGACGAGCTATTTTATCTCTAATTATCCTTCTGTCAGTCTCTATCTCTGTCTCTCCTGGCCCTTTCATACCTATTCCACCTTTTTGTTTAGAGAGGTGAGTCCACATACGTGTAAGTCTAGGAAGTAAGTATTGATACTGCGCTAATTCCACCTGAACTCGTGCATGAGCAGTTTGAGCTCTGGCTGCAAAGATGTCTAGAATCAAGGTGCTTCTGTCCATCACTTTAATCTGATGCTCAGCAAACTCCTTAGGGTTAAATCTGCTCTCCAAGTTTCTGATTTGAGCAGGACTTAATTCATCATCAAAGATGACTAAATCTATCTCGAATGCTTCTACGTAATCTTGGATTTCAGCTAGTTTTCCTTCACCTACGAAGGTTTTAGGATTAGGCCTTTCTACTCGCTGGGTATATCTTTTCAGAACTTCTGCATTAGCAGTTTCAGTAAGAAACTCGAGCTCATCCAAGTAATCCTTTAACGCTTCTTCGTTTTGTTGTGGAGTGATGAGTCCTACCAGTATAGCTGTCTCTTTCCTGAGGGCCGTATCATGCATTTTCTTTCTACTCATCAGCAGACCTGAATTTATAGGCATAAGCAGCTACTTGAGCTATTTCTTCAGTCGTCAATCTGCCGCTGAAAGATGGCATTTGCTTTTTACCTTGAGCTATAAGTTGTTCTATGGCGGCTATTTCCATGTTGGATTCGGTGAGCTTCTTTGCACCGCTGAGCTGCTTATTACCAGTAGTACCGTGGCATAGTGCGCAGTGTTTCTCAAAAAGCACTTGACCAGCTGAATTTACTTTATTCTTACTACTAGAAGATGGAGAAGAAGACTCTCCACAGGAGAAACTAAGTACCCCTGAAATACACAATAGAATGGCTATTAATCTGAAAGTCTGTCCCATGGAATCATTACCATCATTAGTATGAAAGAGATGAGGTAAGTAATGAGTAGCACCTTAAACTTTTTAAAATCCAGTTTAAGCCTTTTAGCTCTGGAGTAACCCACAGTTATAAGTGCTATGGCCACTAACATCCCTACCAAGTGTTCTACGGCTATGAATCTCATGGCACCGTTCTTCATGACTTCAGCAGCATTCTCAGCTAGCATCTGTGGATATGGACTCATAAAGTACATGACTAATCCCAGTACAAGTTGAAGATGTGCTAGAATAAGCGTCCACAGAGCAAATTTCTTATCACTACTCTCAAACACTCTATTCTTAGTCCAGCCGGTAATAAACTTAAAAATAGCTATGATAATAGCTATCAGAAGTAACCATCTTAATCCTCCGTGAGTGTGTCTTAAGATATTATAAAAAGTGTCCATAGTTTTTCTCTTTAGCTGCGCAAATGTAAGCACTACCAATGAATCAAATACTACTAATCCATAAAGTTGAGCG
>CAZTVP010000281.1:0-4352 GCA_964616995.1 uncultured Comamonadaceae bacterium | reverse complement strand
TGAAAACGGTGAGCCTATTGCACCGCCAGAAAATCCAGAAGGAGAATCTCCGGAAAACAGTGAATCTTCAGGAGAAGAATAGAGAAATAACCAGATAAAAAGAAAGGCCACTTTTAGAGTGGTCTTTTTGTTTTATCATAGTTCTGGCATCGAAATTGGATAAAGGGCTGTGGAAAATTAGTAATTTTGACATCTATTGAATGCAATGAAAAATAATATGAAAAACACAATCGGTATTTTACTGGCAGTATTTGCTAGTTATTCTTTATCTGCTCAGTGCCCGCAGGCTCTAGAAGGAGCACCTAAATCTTCTGACGTAGTAACAGCTAATACTAAATGTAGCTTAGCTGGTGGAGATAGTAACAAGCCTGTAGAAGCTGCTGAGTACATAGAAAGAGCTATAAAACATGAGAAAAGTAAATTAAAGGCTAAGACTTGGGTTTACCGAGGTGATATTTATTTGACTATGGCTACCATGGAAGGTAACACTTGTGAAGAAGCATTCTCAATAGCTAAAGAATCTTATCTCAAAGCAAAGGAGTTAGATACAAAAGGCATGAAAGAAGATGAGATAGCATTCGGGTTAAATCAAGTAGGTGTTCTTTCATACAACGCAGGATTACAATCATATAACGCTAAAGAATATAATGAAGCGTCTAAAAAATTCGAGACTGCAGCTGGAACCTTAAAAGGAACAGGAATTAATGATTCATTATATATGTTCTCATTGTTTAATGCAGGTTTAAGTTATGAGAGTGCTGAAAATTTGGATAAATCAGTAATGATGTATGAAGAATGTGCAGCTGCAGGATATGAAGCTAAGCAGTGTTACTATAGAATCATAGGTGCATACCAAAATGCTGGTGATTTAGAGTCAAGTTTACAGTACATCCAAAAAGGTAAAGAGATGTTCCCTGATGAGGCAGAGTTCTTAATCCAAGAGACTAATTATTACTTGAAAGCCGAAGAATTCGAAAAAGCTGAAGGAAACTTGAAGCAGGCCATAGAAGGAGATCCTAATAATGCCATGCTTCATTTCGTGTTAGGAACAGCTATGGATCAGCTAGGTAAAACACAAGGAGCGGCTGAAGCATATAAAAAAGCCATAGAGATAAAACCAGATTATCTAGATGCTTATCATAACTTAGGAGCTAGTTACGTGAATAATTCAGTAGCGCTAAAGGAAAGAATAAATGAACTAGATTTCAGAAGTGATAGAGCTGAAATAGAAAGGCTAGAAAAAGACTCAGATGAGTCTCTTAAAAGTGCACTTCCATATTTAGAGAAAGCGTTAGAGTTAGAACCAGGTAATATTCAAGTAATGAACTCGCTTAAAAGTATATACTTCGCCTTCGAGAGAATGGATGATTACAATGCTATGAAAGACAAGATAGATGCTATGAAATAGTGAGCTCAATCCGAACAGAATTAGAAAGCCCGTGGATCCTACCACGGGCTTTTCTTTTATCTTAGCTTTTGTGAAGAACCTGATAGCCATTTTAGTCTTTTCCTTTCTTTGTGTTCAAGCTGCATGCTCCGTACTGGATTCACTTTTGTTTGCTGGTTATGAGGCTAAGAGTGAAGAGAATTCGCTCAGTTTATTTTCAGAGGCTTTTAGCCACGTAGATTCTGAAGAAGACCTCACATTCTACTATTACTTTAAGTACTACTACCATTACCAAAATAAGAATGCTGACAGCACTTCGTTTTATGAAGAAATAGTGCTTCCTAGGTTGTTAAAAGATGAAGAGTATAGCAGGTATTTTGCTATTAGAGAGAATCATTTTTGGGATTTACTCGGAAAAGGAAATTCGGATAAAGCCATAGCTCGATGCCTTGAGGACATAGAAAAAGCTAAAGCGCTCAACCTTCCATTGAATGAGAGTATTAGTCATTCTAATTTAGCCAATGCCTATCATAACATAGCTTTTTACGAAAAAGGCATAGCCCATGGTAAAACCGCGGTGCAAATAGCCAAAGAAAAAGTCTATGATCAGAATTACTCTGTTTATGTGGGGTTAAATGCTATAGCCATAAACTTTGACGATTGGAATAAACCAGACAGCGCCATCTATTATCATAGAAAAGTAATGCAGCTAGATAGCATACATGAAGGTGAGTTAATGCAGACTTATAACAACATAGGAAATACCTATCTAAAACAACAGCAGCTCGACTCTGCAGATTTTTATATCTCTAAAGCAGTAGCACTGAATCAGAAGTATAGAAGTAACTATGGCTTAGCCACTAGTATGAATAACAAGGCAGATGTGCTCCTCAGATTAAAGCAGTTTGAAAAAGCTCAGTTCTGGGCAGACAGTGCCTTGATTTTTGCTGAAGCCAGTAATAATCTAGAAAAGAAAAGAGATGTATATAACACTTTGTACAGATTAAATGAAAAGTTAGACAATCAGTCAGAAGCTTTTACCTATCTACAGAAATTTCATGCTGCCAAGGATAGTATGGTAAATGCGGAAAAGCTACAGCTCATAAAAGACTTAGAACAAGAGAAGCTAGCCGCAGAAAAAGAAAAGGTTATAGCCCTTAAAGAATCTCAGCTGCGCAAAAGGAACGTGGGGATAGCGATCGTACTAGCGGGTTTAATCATTACACTTCTAGGACTTAGGCAGCTTATTTTAAAACGAAAACATCAGGCTAAAAAAGCCGAATTAGAAGTGCAGAATGAACGCCTCAGAATTTCTAGAGATCTACACGATAACATAGGAGCGGAGCTAACCTATTTAACTTCAGTTTTAGATCAGAAAATTTACACAGAAAAGAGCGAGAAGAAAAAAGACGAATACAAACATCTGAGCGAATCCACCAGAAACGCTATGACTCAGCTAAGAGAAACCATTTGGGCTATTCAAACCGAAGAAATCAATCTAGAGAAATTTAAGTCTAAGCTTCAGCAGCTTTCTCAGCGCTACTCTAAAGCTCTCGGAATTCAGCTAAATATTAGTTTGAGCGGAGAGAACCTTATTCTACCTCCTGCAGTTACCATTAGTTTATTTAGAATATGCCAAGAAGCCATAAATAATTCCGTAAAGTATGCCGAGTGTTCAGAAATAAATATTGGAATAGAGGGAGTTGAAAAAGAAGTTCATCTCAAGATTTCGGATAACGGAAAAGGCTTTGATCCAGATGAAGTAAAACGTGGATACGGACTAGCTAATATGGAAGAGCGAATAAAAGAATTGAATGGGGAATTTAATTTTAGGTCTCAGTTGGGAGAAGGAACGTGGATAGAAGTCAAAGTACCATTGCACCGCTGAGAAATACGTAGATCTGCGTACGAGTATGATTTAAGATGTAGCGTAGTTTTGAAAAAAAGACAATCATGGTTAGGATAGTCATAGCAGAAGATATTCCAAGGTTAGGAGAAGCTCTAAAAAACAAGATCGAGTTAAACGAAAATTTCAAGGTGAAATCCGTATGTTCGAATGGAAAAGAACTACTCGGCTTCCTATGCAAAGATCACAATGCGGATATCATTTTCATGGATATCAATATGCCTGTAATGGATGGGATAGAAGCTACCAAGGCTGTATCAGAAAGGTATCCACATATTAAAATAGTAATGTGTTCAGTCTATGATGATGAAGACCATATTTTCCAAGCCATTCTAAATGGTGCTCAAGGATATTTACTTAAAGACGAATCTCCAGAACAAATACATAACTTCATTAATGAAGCTCTGTCAGGTGGTGCTCCTATGAGTCCTGAGATAGCGTTAAAGTCATTAGCTCTTATCAAAAAAGGGTCTCCTAGTTCACCTAAAACAGACTATGGCTTAACGGCTAGAGAACAAGAGATTCTTGAACATCTCAGTACCGGAATAACCTACGAACAGATTTCAGCCAATCTATTCATAAGCAAAGGCACCGTTCGCAAGCATGTGGAGAATATCTACAAAAAGCTACAGGTGAACAGTAGGATAGAGGCTATCAGAAAAGTCAGTTAGACTGTATAGATAACATCTATACGGGTGTTAAAATAATTCGATAAAAATTAACTTGTACTTGTGCTATCTTCGGGCCGTTAAGAAGACTCTTAATACTGAATTCTAAATCCAAAAAAAAGAAGCACATGAATGATCATAATCACAATGGTAGTGGAGATATCAGCCAATGTCCTTTTATGGGGGGAACCCTCAAAGGAAGCGCTGGTGGAGGAACCACTAACAAGGACTGGTGGCCGAACCAGTTAAACGTAGATGTTTTAAGACAACATACTTCAGAATCTGATCCTATTTGAGAATGATTAGATTATAAAATAGAATTTCTTTGGATATATTATTAGGAAATTTATGTTGTTTTTTAAGTTTTAATGATTTAGTATGAGGTGTGTTT
>CAZTVP010000280.1:0-4358 GCA_964616995.1 uncultured Comamonadaceae bacterium | reverse complement strand
CAACTGGGTTATCGGTTCCTGGCACAAGTGATATAGGTCTAAAACCATCTATCCCAGGTCCAGTTATAAAAACTGAGAATACATCATTAAATGTAGAACACACATACTCGTTGTATTCATCTGAAGCAAACTGAAAAGGAATCTGAAATCCTTCAATATTTTCGAGCACTTCAAAATTTATAGTAATGATGGCCTCATCAAAGGTGGGACTACCATTGATGGCTAATGCATCTAAATCTGCATCATTTATATCCGTAGAAGCAGAACCTCCGTTACTGATACCACCAGAAGTATTATCGGTAAAAGTTTCTTCTACCGTTCCAGTAGTAAGGACTATTCCATTGTCTATTTCTAAACCAGCATTGGAAACACCATTAGAAAATATTCCCATTTGATTAGCAGGGTCTATGGACGAAACTGAAATTCCTGTAACTTCAAAACAACCTTCTCCCTCAAGTTGAGAGATAAAGCTTGCCTCGTTAAAACCAGATGTGTAAGATGCAGGCATACGATGCTGAGAGCTTCCCCATCTGTCCGCTCTTTCTACATTCTCGGGAGCTGTTCTCTCGGGTATGTACTGTTGACTAAAAGCCAGTAAGTGAGAGAGAATGGCTACGAGTAGTAAATGTATTTTTTTCATCTATAAAGTACGGTTATGCCTTCGCGTACGGAGATTTCAGATGATTAGTTACGGTTTTTATGTAGGATTAATCTGACTCTTCAGAAGGATATTTTTAATCCAAAAACGAATAAATTTTTAGTGCTGCTTTCCAGTCATATATATTTGTCAAAATTCTATTAGTGAACTTGTTTCTTCTCCTTTTTTAATTCTCGCTTCAGGGATTGTATTCTTTATTTGGAAAAGAGATACATGGAAATATCCTACAGCGAAGTTTCCTGAACCTTGGAGGAAAATCTTACAAGAAGAAGTACTCTATTATGCTGCACTCAAACCAAGTGAAAAGGCACTCTTTGAAAGCAAGGTTCATGAGTTCATGCTGAACCATAAGGTTAGAGGAATAAAGACCAGCGTGGAACTTTTAGATAGGATTCTGATAGCTGCCAGTGCCGTAATTCCCATTTTTAGCTTTCCTGAGTGGCGTTATACAAATTTAAAAGAGGTTATTCTTTATCCAGATTCTATCAATAAGGACTTCAAAACAGGACGGCCTGATTCCAATATCAGAGGAATGGTCGGTTATGGGTTTATGGAAGATAAAATGTTACTCTCTAAGCGCGCCCTTAGAACTGGATTTAAAAAATACTCTGACAAAAGAAACACCGCCATTCACGAATTCGTGCATCTCATGGATAAAATGGATGGAGCGGTAGATGGACTGCCGGATGCTATAGTTCAGAACCAGTATTCTATCCCATAGATAGAACTTATGCGTACTAAGATTCAGGAAATAGACCAGAATTACTCAGAAATAGACCAGTATGGTGCCACTAGTCAGATAGAATTCTTTGCGGTGGCTAGTGAATATTTCTTTGAACGACCTGACTTACTTTCCAAAAAACACCCCAAGCTTTACGAAACACTAGAGCATATTTTCAAGCAGGATATGAAGTCTATGCAGCTCAAAAAGTAAAAGATAGAAATAGGTAGAAATCATCCATGCTGGCGTGGAAGTGGAAAAAAATACAAGCACTGTCATTTAAAATCGCAACTACCAGTTTACTTTAGTCCTCAACTATTCTAGCACATCATGAGTTTCTTTCAACAAATCAAAGGTTCTATAGGAGCCGTAATTATGGGCCTCATCTTCATTCTAGCTGCTATCATTTGTACTTGGTGGAATGAAGGCAGAACCATAAGAACCCAAAAAGGTCTAGAACAAGGAGCTTCCCAAGTTTATACCTCGCAAACTATAGATTATGTAAGTCCTGAAAATGAGGGAAAACTCATTCACCTTTCCGGTAAAGTAATTTCGGAAGAGGAGCTACAGGATATGGACTTTGATATTACAGTAGATGCCTTAAAATTCAGACGTAACGTGGATATGTTTCAGTGGAAGGAAAATAAGAACACTAAAGATGACCCTAATTCTGAAGAAAAAATCACTACCTACAGTTATGAAAAAGTCTGGTCTTCTAAACTCATTAAAAGTGATAAGTTCAACCAACCTGAATCTCATCTGAACCCTCGGGAAATGAGATATTCTTCCTTTAAAAAGCAAGTGAATTCCGCTCGGATAGGAGCTCACACATTAAATCCTGCTCAATTAAACAGAATAAGTGGTTGGAGTAATTTACAGCTAGGACAAATAGCATCAGTTCCTGATTCTGAGCTCATTTCATCTGAAGGAAAACCCTCTACTATTTATGTAGGCCAAACCAGTTTAGCTCAACCCGAAATAGGAGACCTAAGGATTACCTATCAAGTGGTAAACGAACAGGACTACACCATGATGGCTCAGCAGAGCGGTCAGTCTTTTACTCCTTTTACTACACAAAAGGGAACAGAGATAGATATTCTCAAGAAAGGGAATCACAGTTCGGAACAGCTATTCTCCTCCGAACATTCGTCTAATAATGCCATGAAATGGGTTTTTAGAGTCATAGGTTTCATAGGGATTTTTATAGGAACTAGAATGCTCTTTAGCCTAATCACGCTCTTTACTAATTATGTTCCTATTCTCAGGACTGTGGTTAATTTTGGAATCTCTCTATTCGCTTTCTTGGTGGCTATCTGTCTTTTCTGCTTGATAGCAGGTATAGCATGGGTTTTTTACCGTCCGGTTTTAGGTATCAGTCTTTTACTAGTCGGCCTTGGAATTCTTTTCTTTATGAGTAAAACAGGTAAAAAGATAAAGGCTCAGGTGGCGGAGCAGTTGGGTTAATTTGAGTTTTTTTAAAGAGGTTTCATTAATTGATTCAGATCGTCAAAAAGTCCTTATTTTCTGGTGGCTTTAGCGTGTATGTTACTTTTTGCTTCTCCAAAAAGTAACCAAAAACGAGCCAACAAAAAACAAATTCTTTTCCTTATAAACCTAGAATTTGAAATTGAGGTTTACATGAAATTTTAAAGCAACTTGACAGGTAGACGCCAAAGCATTTAGCGTCAAAAAATTTCGCACTTTTTGTTGATGTCAGCCGCACGCTAGGACTTAATAGACTTTAAATTTATTTCTGGAATTCAACTCCATAGACATCCATACTCATACTAACATCAAAATTCAATTTAAGACTGATTTTAAATTTCAATTAGATTCTTTAGTCATTAGTTTAGTGGTATAAATTTTAGCTGCGCAATACACAATTATGTCTATCCAAGAATTACTTGAAAAAACAGGTTTTACAGGTTTTGAATCTGAAAAACTAGAGGGCTATGGCAGTGTGAACTATAAGATTAGTTCAGCTGATTCTTCTTATGTGCTTAAGTATTATAATTCTCATGAAGAGCTTGAACTTATTAGACATGAGGTAGAAATGATAGATGAAATCAGTGACTCGGTCTCCTTAGAATTACCCAATTCAGTAGGTGGAATAATCGTTCTGGACAATGGTGGTATTATTCGAGTAAGTGAATATGTAGAAGGGAAATTTTTAAATGAAGTAACACACTCACCTGAACTATTAAGAGACTTAGGTGATAAGGCTGCGCAATTAAATCTGGCACTTCAGCCACTTTCTAAATCAGCTATAGCCGCTCGGACAAGTCTATGGGACATACAGTTTACTCACCATAATCTGCTTAAGCTATGCTGCATTTCTTCAGCAGCTGACAGGAATATCGTCTTATACTTTATAGATGCGTTTAAACATCATGTTCTCCCCTACCAACATGAACTTAGAAAACAAATCATTCATGGTGATTTGAATGAAAACAATATTCTGGTAAAAGAAAATTCGATTTCAGGGTTTATTGATTTTGGAGACACATGTTTCTCTCCATTGATTAATGAGGTAGCCATAGCACTGAGTTATGTTATAATGCTAAATTCTGAAGATGCTTTAGGCTGTGCCGCTCAAGTGTTGAGTGGTTATCATGAGAGAAATCCATTGCACCGCAGAGAATTAGAGTTACTCTATTACCTCATAGCCTGCCGATTATGCATAAGCGTGCTGCACTCAGCCGAAGCCAAGGCCAAAGACGGAGCCACACAATACATTCTCCAAAACGAAAAACCTGCCTGGGAGATGCTCAGGTTTTGGATTAGAACCAACCCGATTCGCGTAAAAAATGAGTTTCTAGCTGCTTGTGGTTATGAGGTGGAAAAACCTTCAACAAAGGAGGTTCTTTCTTCTCGGAAGAATGTGGCTAGCGCTTCATTAAGCCTGAGTTATGACAAGCCTATTCATGTGAGTGGAGCGGCTTTTCAGTACATGTATGAAGCTGAAGGGAATACATACTT
>CAZTVP010000279.1:0-4368 GCA_964616995.1 uncultured Comamonadaceae bacterium | reverse complement strand
CAGATGTTTACAGATGCTTACTGGGGAGAGCTCGACTACATGATTTTAGATTTACCTCCTGGAACAGGTGACATTCACCTTTCTTTAGTGCAAACAGCACCGTTATCTGGAGCTGTCATAGTAACCACACCTCAAGATGTTTCTTTAGCAGATGCCCGAAAAGGAATAAATATGTTCAGAATAGAGAGCATAAACGTACCTATTCTAGGATTAGTAGAAAACATGAGTTGGTTCACTCCGGCTGAATTACCAGAAAACAAGTATTACATCTTCGGTAAAGATGGAGGAAGTAGGCTAGCTCAGGAACTAGATGTACCTCTACTGGCACAGCTACCACTGATCCAGAGTATCAGAGAAGCAGCTGATGCTGGAAGGCCCGCAGTTATGCAAGAAGGTTCACCAGCTAGAGCTGAGTTTGATGTGCTCGTAGACAACCTCGTTAAACAATTAGAAAAGCTATAGCCTTTAGCGAATTGAGATAAATAACCAGTACCTTTGACCTAATGTCTGATACATTAGAAGTTAGAATAGAAGAAGCACTAGATAAAGTTAGACCTTATCTTAGAGCGGATGGCGGAGATATTTCTCTAGTAGAAGTTACTCCAGAAAATGTGGTTAAAGTAGAGTTACATGGAACTTGCGTGGGTTGTTCCATGAGTATGATGACCATGAAGGCTGGTGTAGAACAATCTATAAAATCTGCTGTACCTGAAATTCAGAGTGTAGTAGCTATAAATGCTGAACTTATCTCTGAATAAGTAGTTTCTGAGAATTTACTTCTCCCAAAACCGTTGAGGAAATCTGATAAATTCCGTCAGGAAGATCAGTCAAATCTATCTCGGATATTTCTTCAAATTCAATAGTTAACTCTCTCACTAACTGTCCCACAGAATTGTGAATTTGAATTGTTTGAGCTTCTCTAGAATTCAATTCTACTTTAACCAAACCTCTAGAAGGATTAGGATAAACTAAAAACATCTTATTAGCCTCTTGATTCTCTAGAACAGATGTATTCACTACCTCTTCGTATTCACAATCAAGGTTAATGTCCATAGGGCATATTAGATGGGAGAGAAAATTTCTAATTACCGCTCTTGTGGTATCATAAAACTCTTGATTTGTAGTGTGAGGTACATGCCCTTGATCTTCATAAATCTCAAAACACTGAGTGAGACCTACTTCTTCTGCCCTAACATGTACAGATGAAGAACCTTCTACGTCAATTACAGGAAAACCAAATAAAGATAGTGTTTCTGAGCCGTAAGGCACTGTTGTATCAAATGGACCATGAAAACTAAGAACTGGCTCATCTCCCGTTTGAATCCAATCTACATCACCTAGGGCACCACAGATATTAATCACCGCAGAAACTTCTGAGCTGTAACCATCATTTCCAGTGTCACCTTCTAGGCCTCCAGTCAGACCAGTAGCATTTTGGTCTATATTCTCAGGGATCTCATTCAGATCATCCATATAAGCGGTATGAAGCGTAATAAAACCTCCAGCAGAAACTCCTGCTATAAAAATTTGATCAGGGTCTATACCGTAGGGGTTCCCATCCTCAGCAACTGACTTACGCATAAATCTTATGGCTGCTTTCATATCATGATAACCTCTAAGAACCGCTTCAGAGGCAGCTTGAGTCAAATCGTTTAAGATGTTTATTCCTAATCTATATTCAATAGAAGCCGTTACGTAACCCATACTTGCTAAATCTCTACAAAGTGGCACTACATCAGGCCCCTGTTTACTTCCGGTAATAAAGCTTCCTCCATGTGCAAATATGACTAAAGGTCTTTCAGTTTCTGTATCATCCGCTGGCTGGTAAACATCTAGATCTAACGACTGAGTAACGCCTAAATAATCTACATTCTCACCATAATTAATATCCGTCTGGATATCTAATTCAGAAAATATGATATCTCTATATCTACCATCATCACATTGACTGTAAGTGGTAGCTGCGCAAAAAAGAGAGATGATCAAAAGGTTAAACTGCTTCATTTTAAAATTTTTATAAAAATAGTTATTCGTTCAGAATTAGTGATTCTCGGGAATCTAATACCACTAAATTTGCTGGCAAATTAGAGATAATATGATAGAAACCGATATCATAATTATAGGAGCTGGTCCTTGCGGGTTGTTTACAGTTTTTGAAGCAGGCTTGCTTAAACTAAAATGTCATCTGATAGACGCTCTTCCTCAACCTGGAGGACAATGTTCTGAAATCTACCCAAAAAAACCCATCTACGACATTCCTGCATTTCCAGAAATTTTAGCTGGAGATCTAGTAGATAATCTTATGGAACAGATAGAACCTTTTAAACCTACTTTTACACTAGGTGAGAGAGCCGAAACTATCGATAAAACAGACGATGATCAGTTTATAGTTACTACAAATAGGGGTACAAAACATAAAGCACCCATAGTAGCTATAGCCAGTGGTCTAGGTTCCTTCGAACCACGTAAACCACCTATTTCTAATCTAAAAGATTATGAAGATAAAGGTGTAGAATACATCATCAAGGATCCAGAGTTCTATAGAGGTAAAGATGTAGTGATTTCAGGTGGAGGAGATTCAGCACTGGATTGGTCTATTTTCTTGGCAGAAGGTGTAGCTAAATCTGTAACATTGGTTCACAGAAGACAGTCTTTTAGAGGTCATTTAGATTCAGTTCAAAAAGTGCTAGATCTAGCCGAAAAAGGTAAAATTCGATTACTTACCGATGCTGAAGTAATAGGCATTAACGGAGATGGAAAGGTAGAAGAAGTAGTAGTAAAGCACAAGACGGAAGGAGAGCTCAAGATCCATACTGAACATTGGGTTCCTTTGTTTGGTCTTTCTCCTAAACTAGGCCCGATAGCCAACTGGGGATTAGAAATAGAAAAAAATGCCATCAAGGTAGATACCTTAGACTACAGTACAAACATTCCAGGTATTTATGCCATAGGTGATGGTAACACTTATGAAGGAAAACTAAAACTAATTTTATGTGGTTTCCACGAGGCGACGTTGATGGTTCAGAGTGCCTTTAAAAGGATTAATCCAGATAAAAATTTAGTTTTGAAGTACACTACTGTAAATGGTGTACAAGGATTCTAAAAAAGATATAAGTTGTGAGCGATAACTTGATAAAAGTAACAGTCATAGACAGAGAGGGTAAGGAGCATTTATTAGACGCTCCTACTGATATGGGCATGAACATGATGGAGCTGTGCAAAGCTTCAGAACTTCCAGTAGAAGGTACTTGCGGTGGAATGGCTATGTGCGCTTCTTGTCACATGTATGTGGAAAGCGATCATGAACTTCCTGAACCTACAGATGATGAAGAAGATATGCTGGATCAGGCTTTTTTTGTAGAAAACAATTCTAGACTAGGATGCCAGATTCACTTAGCCAATGAATTAGATGGATTAGTGGTTAAACTGGCAGAAGTAGATGCTGAAGCCTAGACTAACTGGCTATTTAAAAGGATATCGCTTTCAATTAGCTTTTTTAACCAAGGGTTTTTTCTAGCTTCTCTCATTAGATCAAGGTGTCCAGTATGATGACAATCTGTTCCTAAAAATGAGATGGCATTTTCATTTACAAGATTCTCCACAGACTTCCTAACTAATGGTGAGTAATGATCTGTGAACGAATTTATATTGGCTTGAAGGCGAACTCCATTATGGGCTAGGTTTAAAAGTTCATCCGGTGTATTAAAGAAATAAGAATAACGTTCAGGATGAGCTAAAATAGGATTGTAACCTGCGCTCTGCAATTCAAAAATCACTTCTTTTAATAAAGGAGGCTCTTCTATAAAACTCAGTTCGAAGAGAATGTTGTTGTCTCCAAATGGCATCAGTTCATTATTCTTAATCAGGTTAAGAAAATGTTGATCAAGGAAATACTCTGCAGAAACCTCAAGTGTAAATTCTACTCCTTGTTTTTGCGCAGCGGCTATTAATTCATCCTTTTTCTTGAGTAAAATATCCCTAGAATTAGGATAAATATCACTCATAATATGTGGTGTAGTAATGAAATGTGTGAACCCTTGTGCTTGTAGTCCTTCGATTAACTGAAAACTATTCTCTAGACTCTTAGATCCGTCATCTACAGCTGGGATAAGGTGTGAATGCATATCCACTTTCACAGAAGAAAAATCAGAGAATAGCTCTTTCTTTTCTTTTTTAACAAATATGTTTTTCAGAAAAGACACTTATGCGTGATTATCTTTTTAAGTATTGCTTCTCATAATAGGTTATATATTCTCCTGATATAACCTCATCTAGCCATGACTGATTAGATAAATACCACTCTACTGTTTTCTCCATTCCCTTTTCCACTGAAAAGCTTGGTTTCCAACCTAGCTCATTCTGAAGCTT
>CAZTVP010000278.1:0-4382 GCA_964616995.1 uncultured Comamonadaceae bacterium | reverse complement strand
CAGCCAAATGCGTCTAACGCCTCTACGTTAATAATATACTCCACCACATCACTTGACTCTTCATCAAAATCAAATTCTAAAATAGGAGTAGATTCTGTCTGATATTCAAGGATTTCTCCTGTGTACGGGTTAGTGATATTCCAAATCACTTCCTGAGGGTTCTCAAAATTGATAGAATAAGCAGCTTCACTAGCTCCACAGTATCCTGTATCTCCTGGAGTTACTATGACTTGGTTTCCCCCTATTTCTACTTCATCTGAAAAGGTGACTTGGCAGTTGGCACCAGAATGGAAAGCTGAAAGTGTAATTTCATACACTCCAGGTTCATCATAGGTGTGATTCGGGAATTGATTATTAGCCGTAGTTTGATCTCCAAAATCCCATTCAAACCCTGAGAGCTGGGCAGCATTTACTGGCGTAAAACTTAGTTGCTCATCCGCACAGCTAAATCCTGAAATATCAAATTCAGCACTGAAGAATTCAAAAACAGAAAACTCTGCCAAAGCTACATCTACTCCACATGCTCCTGTAGCTGTAAATTCTACTTGATAATCTCCCGCTGGCACACCCTCTCCTATTACTAATTCTTCAGTGAGCGGATTCCAATCTACATCTGCTGCTGGAGTTATGACAGCGTCTAAATCATAAAACTCAAGATTTATGGTCGGGTTTACTGCTATAGTTTCTCCTGGGCATACTTGAGGTTCTAGTTCATCTATCTGCAGCTGAATGTCTGTTGGGTTCATGATATGGAATACCGTATCTACATCTGAACCGCACTCATTAAATACTTGCGCAGCTATAGTAACTATTGAACTTTCTAATGGCGGAGGATTGAGCTGAATCTCATCTGGTAGAAGCAGTCCACTTCCATTTATTAAATCTATGAATGGAATGTAATCTGCCTCCATAGTCCAAGCTGTAGAGTCTATAAATCCAGTATTAGGTACAGAAATCTGCATGGTGAGGAAATCATTTCCACAACCGTCAAAATCACTTACCAGTTCATCTATAGAAATTCCTAGTTCAGGTACCGCTATAAATTGAGCTTGATCTGAAATTACTTCTGTAGTACAGACTCCATCAGTTATTTCTATTTCATAGTCAAACACTTGGTCTAATCCGTTATTTCCAGGTGCAAACGTGAGCACTGTAGAGAATTCATCTCCCGATTCTAGCATATCTGAAGACAAGATATCTCCTGGTAATAAGGTGATGGAAGTGGTGTTTCCTGAGGTGATATTGAAAAGAACTTCTTGTCCTGATTCACATGGATCAGAAACTACTGAGTAGTCATATTCTAACTGCTGCTGGATGGTGATTTCGCCTTGGGATTGTACCTCGCATTGCAACGCGAATTCACCGCCATAAATAGCATCTAGTTCATAAACCTGAGTACCGAAAAGCTCTGGAATTTCAAATGGGCAATCTGCCAATGTATAAGTAACTCCGCCTAGTGTAAAATCAAAATCATCCACTGCTGCATCCCCACAGAGATCAATGTCAAATTCCTCTCCCTGGCAGATAAAATTGGGGACTGCCAAAGAAGCCAAGGTATCTACAATATCTATAGGCTGGAAAGCTTCTGACGAACAAGTTAACACGCCTCCGAGTAACGTAGTGTAATCTAAAGAACCCATAAAGTGAAGTTGTCCAGGATCCGTATCCGTAATACCTAGAGCCGTAGGATCGAACACTAAATCTACTGTAGAGACAGAAAGTGTGTCGGTAGGAAATTCATAATCTATGGTTATATCCGTAGCTATTCCTTGGTCTATGGTAATATCTTGTGAGGTTAAAATACACTGGTTTATTTCTGGCGTTGCAATGGTCAAAACAGGTGTAGCGTTCACCTGAATTTCATAATCAACAGCACCACAACCTAGTGCCGAAGTAAATCTCAATTCATATACTTCTCCAGCATCTGGAAGTGTTGTTATCCAATCAAATGCATCCTCATTTAATTCATCTGCACTGGTAGCTGGTGCCGCACTCCAAATCCAATCTCCTGCATTCGGCTGAGTAAGGCTTACTTCATCTCCAGAACAGTAGTCTAACTGCTCTAGCTCTACATTTTCATCTAAAATGGTGACTTGTACAGAATCTAAATAGGTACAATTATCATCCGATATCCACTGATGGTAGAAGTGGAAAACCTCATCATTTTGCACCGCGGTATCTAATGGGCTGTAAACTTCTAATAAGTCATCTACTGTGAAATCTCCTGCTGGTATAACGTAAGGGAAGTTACTGTTAGTTACGTGACTCACGGTCCAAGATGGCGTGTTATTTCCCGGTGGCAAATCCACACAATTTAGATCAAAAATTTCCTCACCTAAATTTTCACAGAAAATGACATCTGTACAATTAGAAACTGGACTTTCGTCCAGAAGTACTTGCAGCTCTGCGCAGGCTTTACAACCATTGGCATCAGTCACTTCCACAGAATAAGTTCCTTCTGTATCCAAGGTAAAGTTAGCAGCGGTTGCGCCAATAATCTCTGCAGCACTAGAGCATCCGTTTTCTGCCCACTGATAGGTTAAGGTTCCTACTCCAGAAGCATCGGCATTTAGAGATTGGGTGGCTCCTTCATTGTCACATAAATGATCCTCTCCCAAGATAGAAACTGTAGGAAGTTCAGTTATGGTAATACTATATGGCTGCTGTGAACATCCGCTATCATAGCCGATTCCTGTGTAATCACCTACAGCCAAACTAGCGTTTACATTTAGGTTACCCGCTGTTTCGGTAAAAGTTCCAGCAGGTAAATCTCCCGTATTCCAGCTCCCTCCTGCTCCACCTGCAAGCTGAAAGTCTGTTAAGAAACAAGTATCTACCAAGATTTCAGCACCAATGCCCAGATTTTGGATAGTGATATCATAACTCCCTGAGTACACACAATCATTTACAGAGGTGAACTCGTAGCTGGCGGTAAAAGTCTCATTGGCACTTAATGCCCCGAAGTCCGTCAGAAGATCTTCTACAGTTATATCCAAAGCTGCAACAGTGGTAACGATGTTTCCACCGCTGTCTTCAATGTTCCAGACTAAGGCTCCTCCTGTAGGAACCGTCAAACAGTCTAAACCAAGTTCTTCAACAGACTCAGTCTCGCAGAATGAAAGCGGACTGCAACTGGCTGTAGGTTCTTCATCTAATGTGACTGTGACTTGATCGCACGATGAGCAGCCATTTTCATCTATGACTATCACACAGTACGTTCCTTCTTCTGTGATGGTGATTTCAGCATCAGTTTCTCCTACTATCTCAGTAGGATTAGTACATGCACCTGTGTACCACTGATGAATGATGAGGCCAAATCCAGAGGCAGATGCTGTTAGCGTTTGAGTACTTCCGCTAGCTGCGCAAATGAATGGATCTCCGAGAATACCTATGGAAGGGTTTTCATACACCGTAATTTCATAAGGCTGCTGAGCGCATCCATCATTATAGGTAATGTTACTGTACGTTCCTGGAGCAAGGTTTGAGTTAGTCACTAAATTCCCACCAGTGATGCTAAAAGTTCCTGCTGGTAAATCTCCTGAATCCCAGTTGGAATCTACACCTCCTGTGAGCTCTAACACATCTTCTTCACAGACAAACTCCTCAGACAAGGTATTCACTCCAAGTTGATTAACGGTAATATCAAACTGTCCTTGGTAAACACATGAATTGGCAGAGGTCAATTCGTAGGATGCTGTGAAAGTCTGGCTGGCCATTAAGGCTCCGTTATCTGCCAAAAGATCTCCTACGGTGTAGAATGTAGGCGCATTTGCATTGATAACGGTATTGGTTTCATCTATGATAGTCCACACGATGGTAGCTCCAGCGGGAAAGGTGACGCAGTCTAACCCTACTTGTTCGGTAGTTTCAGTTTCACAAAAAATCAAGTTGTCACAGCTAGCTACAGGAGGTGTTTCTTCTGTTACTGTGTACTGCGCCAGATCAGAACAGCCATTGGCATCTGTAATTTCTACTGTGTAAGTTCCAGCAGTAGAAACCTCATAGGTAGCTCCTGTTTCTCCGCTGATTTCAGTGGCAGTTCCAGATTCCACTTCTACGATAGATCCTTCATACCACTGATTACTAACTCCAGTATCTGAAGAAGAAGTCAATGTAACCGTACCTGCAGAACAGATGACATTATCTCCGGTAATACTTGGATTAATAGCTGGAAAAACTGTTATGTCTGCACTTACACTTTGAGGACAAGCTCCTGAAGTACAATTTATAGTTACCGTGGCGTCCTGAGTAATGGTAACTAGATTAGTGCTTCCGGGTGACCATACGGTGCTTCCATTTACTACCCAGCTACAATCAGATAAAGCCGTGGTATTGGGGTCAATAGTGAAGCCAGAGCACACCTGAGCATTTATAGGGACAGT